>JBKBWH010000006.1:0-23573 GCA_046289115.1 Candidatus Kryptonium sp. | reverse complement strand
ACCTTGTGAAGCTTGATATACTTTTGAATGGTGAGCCAGTTGATGCTCTTTCCTTTGTCGTACATAGAAGCAAAGCGTATGATTACGGGCGAAAATTGTGTTCAAAACTTAGAGAGCTTATCCCAAGACAACTTTTTGAAGTCGTGATTCAAGCAGCTATCGGGAGCAAGGTAATAGCTAGAGATGTAATTAAACCTTTGCGAAAAAATGTCCTTGCAAAATGTTATGGTGGTGATGTTACAAGGAAACGAAAACTGCTTGAAAAACAGAAGGAAGGGAAAAAACGGATGAAACAGATTGGCAGAGTTGAAGTTCCTCAAGAAGCATTCCTTGCGGTTCTCACGATAGATACCGATTAAATATTTGTTAAACAAAAACCACTTCAAAATGGCACAGAAAAAAGACCCGAAGCATAAAAAGAAACCACGAACCTTGAAGGAAAAGATTTATAATTTTGTCAAAGAATTTGTCGTTGTGTTTGGAATCTTTCTCGTTTTGAATAGTTTTGTCATTGCCTCTTTCCAAGTTCCCACTTCTTCAATGGAAGATACAGTAATGGCTGGGGATTTTCTTTTCGTTAATAAATTCATTTACAATCTTGCAACCCCAAGAAATGTTCCCTTAACATCAATTCGTCTTCCGTACATCGTTGTGCCGAGCCTGTGGAAAGTAAAACGCGGAGATGTGGTGGTTTTTGAATTTCCTGGTTATCGGGATGAGGTGAAACATCCAGCTATGATTTATTATCTGAAAAGATGCATTGGTCTTCCGGGCGACACAATCCAAATTATCGATAAAGTTGTCTATGTCAACGGTGAGATATTTCCAAATCCAAAATATGTTAAATTTGAAAGAGCTTATATCCTACCTAAGGATCAACCTGACCCGAGAATTTTTCCAAAAGGTGCGCCATTTAACGAGGATAATTATGGTCCAATAGTCGTCCCCAAGAAAGGGGATGTTATAAAACTTGATCTTTCAAATTTCGATGCCTGGGAAACATTTATAAAAAGAGAAGGACATTCAATTGAGATTAAAAATGGGAAAATTTATATCGATGGAGTTGAAAAAAATGAATATGTCGTTGAACATAACTATTACTTTATGATGGGGGATAATCGAGATAACAGCTTGGACAGTCGTTTCTGGGGATTTGTTCCAGATAAATATATCGTCGGATCACCCATTATTGTCTATTGGTCGTGGAATCCAGATATACCGATTTTTAACATATTTGCTAAAATTGCTTCAATTAAGTTTAGTAGGATTGGAATGATAATTAAATGAAGTTGAAGAATGGAGATAAAAAAAGAGAAAAATTATGAGCAGTTCGTAAGCGAACCCATCGAAGAAAAACAAAAAAGTTGGCTTAGACCTTTATTTATAGCGTTAATAGCTGCGCTTTTTATAAAGATGTTCTTTTTCGAAGCTTTTAGAATTCCTTCGGGTTCTATGGAAGATACGCTTTTGCCCGGTGATTTTATCATAGTTTCTAAAGTTGGATTTCCTGTAAAAACCCCAAGCCTGCATATTCCCTTCGCAGGAATTAAAATATCTCAGTTTAAAATTTTACCTTTGCTTTCTACACTTAGTCGAGGCGATGTAATAGTTTTTAAGTTTCCGGGCGAGAAAGATGAAATTGAGGCATCTGACAATGTTAACTATATAAAAAGGTTGATAGGTCTTCCGGGGGATGTTATCCAAATTAAAGATAAAGTCGTTTATGTTAATGGTTCTAAATTTCCTGAGCCGCCGACGGTGAAGGTAAATTACGAATTCATAACGCCGAAAGGTCTCCCAAATCCATATATTTTTCCTGAAAATTCCGATTTTAACGAAGATAACTATGGTCCGATTGTGGTTCCATTCAAAGGAATGGAGATGGAATTAACGGAAGAAAATCTAAAACGATGGAAGATAATGATTGAGAGGGAGGGGCATAAGGTTGAATTGAACAATGGTAAAGTTTTAATCGATGGAGTTGAATTGAAAAAATATGTATTTGAAAACGATTACATTTTCGTGATGGGCGACAATAGAAATAACAGTTTAGATAGTAGATACTGGGGATTTGTGCCGGTGGATAATATCATTGGCAGAGCAATTTTTATTTACTGGTCATGGAATTCACACATCCCAATTTCGAATCTGACCGAGAAAATAAAATCAATTAGATGGGAAAGGATAGGTAAAAAGATAAGATGAGCGGAGTTTATATTCACATACCGTTTTGCGAGAGAAAATGTATTTATTGCGATTTTTATTCTGTTGAGAAGTTGAGTTGGATTGATTCTTTTGTGGATTCAATTTTGCGGGAAATTGAGATTTTCAAGAGGGAATCTGACTTTATTGGGACAACTTGTTTTGATACTATTTATTTTGGTGGTGGAACACCATCGCTTCTTGAGGTTTCTCAAATTGAAAAAATTCTGAATCTACTATATAAAAACTTTCGCATTTCTCAGGATGCTGAAGTGACAATTGAGGCAAATCCTGGGACTGTTGACAAAGAGAAACTTTTCTCATTTAAAAAAGTTGGGATCAATCGTTTAAGCTTTGGGGTTCAATCATTTTCTGATGAGGACTTAAAATTTCTTGGGCGAATTCATACAAGTAAAGATGCTATTGAATGTGTGAAGTTGGCTTTTGAAGTTGGGTTTAAAAATATCAGCATTGATTTAATTTTTGGGTTGCCCGGACAGAGTTTAGAAAACTGGGTAGAAAATTTACATAAAGCAATAGAGCTTAATGTTCCGCACATATCAGCATATAATTTGATCGTTGAAAATGGGACCCCGCTTTATGAACTCGTTAGAAATGGCAAAGTCAAACTACCAGATGAAGATGAGCAAGCGAAATTGTATGAAGTAACGATGGAAACTCTTGAAGGTGCTGGTTATATTCATTATGAGGTTTCAAATTATGCTTATGAGGGATTTGAATGTAGGCATAACTTAAAATATTGGGAATATGAAAATTACATCGGCTTCGGTCCCTCGGCTCATTCTTTCTGGGTGAACAAGAGGTGGTGGAATGTAGCAAACTTATATAAATATCTGAAGGCGATTGATTTAAATAAATTGCCGATTGCCAATTTTGAAATTTTGGATGCTGAAAAAATGATGGAGGAGTTTATCTACCTTGGTTTAAGAAGCAGAGGGATCGATCTGGATAAATTTAGGAGAAAATTTGATTTTGATTTTCTTGATGGCGAAATTAGGGAAGAGTTAAGTGAGCTTGAAAAGCTTGGCTTTGTTGAGATAAATAGTTTTAAAGTTAAATTGACCCGTAAAGGTTTTTCGGTTTGTGATGAGATCAGTGTTAATTTAATTTCAAAAATAAAATATGTTTCAAGATGAGCAGGTATAAAATCAGCCATATTATTGCTTTTGCTCTGTTTTTGACTTCACTTGTTGTATATGCTTTAACGGTTCAACCAAGCGTTCCTTTCTGGGACTGTGGCGAGTTTATAGCTGTGTCATATTCCCTTGGTGTACCTCATCCGCCGGGCGCCCCATTTTTTATAATTCTTGGAAGGATAGCTACACTTTTGCCTATAGCCCAAGACATTGCGAAAAGGGCGAATCTTATAAGTGCGTTTGTTAGTGCTTTAACAGTGATGTTTTTGTATTTGATAACGGTTAAGCTAATTTTGAGATGGAAGCCAGAACCGCGAACATTTGTTGATAAACTTGCCGTTTACGGAGCTCCCATTGTTGGAGCTTTAACCCTTGCCTTTAGCGATACATTTTGGTTTAATGCGGTAGAAGCCGAAGTTTATGCGACGAGTTTGTTCTTGATGAGCTTCGCAATTTGGCTTGGAATGGTATGGTTTGAAAAGGCAGATAAAGTTGAAAGTGATAAATTGATACTTTTAATTGCGTATGTGATCGGTTTATCAATCGGAGTTCACTTGTTAAGTATATTGACGATTTTTACACTTGCCTTGATAGTTTATTTCAAGTTCAGGGAGAAAGTTGACCTAAAGAGTTTTACAATAATGGGGATAATAGCGGTTGGCATATTTTTCCTAATTTACAAAGTTATAATTTTCTGGATACCGTCGATGCTCGATGATATGCCCGCTGTTCCGTTAATTATTGCGATCGCTGTTTCATATGGAATTTATTACGCTTATCAGCACAGGAGAAGGATTTTATTTACATTTTTGATGGGGGTTTTCCTTGTTTTTCTTGGTTATACAACTTATGCTTTGATTATAATAAGGGCAAACGATAGGCCAGCAATAAATGAAAATGCCCCGGATAACCTCGTCGCTTTTGTTAAGTATCTAAATCGTGAACAATATGGTGAGCAACCATCTCCATTTAAAAGAAGATGGAGCCAAGAGCCAACTCATCAGGAAAACTATCAAAAATACAGCAGCGATTGGGATTTCTTTATAAGGTATCAATTAAACCATATGTATTTGAGATATTTTTTGTGGAATTTTGTTGGGCGAGCTGGGGACATTCAAGATGCGCCGGTTGCGTTCATAAAAGCTGAAAGCGGTTGGGGGAAAGCGAGTGAATTCCCCAATAAATATTTCGCTCTCCCTCTATTGTTGGGACTTTTTGGACTGTATTATCATTATCGAAAGGATTGGAAAATGTTTTTATCTTACCTTGCTTTGTTCATAGTTACAGGACTTGGACTTGCGGTTTATCTTAATATGCCGGAGCCACAGCCAAGGGAAAGGGATTATGTATTTGTTGGTTCATTCTTTGCGTTTGCAATTTGGGTTGGAATTGGAGTTTCAGGATTGATCGAGATGGTGAGTGAGGCAATAAAAACGGAAATTAGAAAAGTCTACGCTATTGCAGTTTTGGGTGTTTCAATTTTCATCGCGCCTTTCAATATGCTTATTCAAAATTGGGATGATCATGACAGAAGCGGAAATTATGTCCCGTGGGATTATTCGTATAACCTGTTACAAAGCTGTGAAAAGGATGCCATTTTATTTACAAACGGCGATAACGATACCTTCCCCTTGTGGTATCTTCAAGTTGTTGAAGGCGTAAGAAGGGATGTGAGGGTTGTGAATCTAAGCTTGCTTAATACCGATTGGTATATTTTACAGTTGAAGCATGAAGAGCCGTATGGAGCGAAAAAGGTTCCAATAAGTTTGAGCGATAACATAATAAGACGACTTGGACTTGTTCAGTGGGAGCCAAGGGATGTCAGTATACCTGTTTCAAAGGAAGTTTATGAAAGATTTGGCATCAAAGATACGGCAGTTATAAATCAGGGTAAGATAACATTTAGAATGCCAAACACTATTCAATTCGGCGAGATTAAAGCTATAAGGGTCCAAGATATTATGGTTCGTGATATCATTGAGACGAATAAATGGGAAAGACCAATTTATTTTGCTGTCACTGTCTCGCCTGATAATTTCATTGGGCTTGATGAGTATCTGAGGATGGAAGGTCTTGCATACAGAGTGGTTCCATTTAAAAATCCGAGAGGTTCCCCGACATTTATTCACGAGAGTATAATGAGACAATGTTTATTCAATGAACCCGAAGGTTTTTATCGTGAGCCGAATTACGGATTTAAGTTTAGAAATCTTAATAATCCAAATGTTCACTTCTTTGAAACCGATAGAAATCTGATGCAAAACTATAGAAATGCATTTTTAAAGCTTGCGATTTACTACTATGAAAATAACAGAGACAGTTCAAAAGTTGTTGAAGTTCTTGATCGTATGGAGAGCAAAATCCCGAACGATGTTTTGCCAATGGATTATAGGTTACGGTATGATGTTGCAAGATTATATGAAATTGTAGGTGCGAGGGATAAATTTATGAAGATTGCAAAGGAAATTGAGCCAATAGCGCTTGAGCAAATAAACCGTGACCCTATGAACATCTATGGTGAATATAATCCATATGTGATACTTGTTAATTTGTACGAGATGATGGGAGAATATCAAAAGGCGATAGATATTTTGAATAGAGTTCTCGTTTATTATCCGCAACAATATCAATACTTGGTTAAAGATAGGATTGCAAGATTGCAAGCGAAAATGAATGAAACCAAGAGGTAAAAAGTATTCACATTAATTTGACATTGATGAATGAATTTATTATATTGAGGGTAACTTTTTGCGCTCAGGAACAGTTAAATAGCGAGAGCAATCACCGAAGTTAAATTAGTTCCTGAGCGTGTAATGGTGGTTGCTTGAGCAGTCAAATTTATTTAGGAGGTAGTAGTAAGATGTCACGCGGTAAAGTTAAGTGGTTCAACAACAAGAAGGGCTACGGATTTATTGAGACAGAGGATGGGCGTGAGGTTTTCGTCCATTACTCTGAAATTAAATCCGATAAGCGCTTCAAAACCCTTGAAGAGGGGACAACTGTTGAATTTGAAGTTGTTGATGGACCCAAAGGACCGAAGGCAGTTAATGTCATTGTCGTATAAGACGGGGCATAACTGGATGAGGTGAGCATAATCTTAGAACCCCAATTGTTTTGTTCGGATTGAACAAGCAATTGGGGTTTTTTAGTTTAAATCTTAAGAGAGTGAACCATTATGAAATTTGCAAAAGAAGACGCTAAAAAGATTGGAAAAATTCTGAAGGCTAAACCCCAAAAAATTAAAAGTCTTTATCGCTTTAAGATTAAAAAGACGATCCTTGAAATTCATCCTAAAATAAAGCTTGGTGAAAAGTTTGGAACCCTTGTCTCGGTGTTTACGCCATATTCTCATCTTCAACTCCATTTTTGCACTGGTTATATTGTAAGCGAGCTTCTTGGTGAGGTCACTTTCATAGGAGAATATAATGGGAAAGTGTCGGGACTTATTGTCGATATAAATGGCGCATGTTCTTTATATGCGAACCTTGATAAAAAAATTTTATCAAGTGATTTTACAAAACTCGAACCTGAAGTTATGATCCCTGGGATTGCCCTTTCGCTTGGGGAACTATTATTTGGGAATAAACCAAAGAAAAAATAGTGTGGCAAAGATTAATATCTTTAACCTTTGCAAAACCATAAAACTTCCTACCCGAAAACTTAAATCCCTCGTGAGGCAAATTCTTAACGAAGAAAAGCTTAGTTATACAGAGATAAATGTAATTTTAGTTGATGATAAAACCATACATAAGATAAACCGAGAATTTTTAAATCATGATTATCCAACCGATGTGATCTCGTTTGATCTTTCCGATGATATACCTGTGGATGATAAGGTTGCTGAAATATATGTAAGCGTTGATAGAGCGATGGAACAGTCAAAATTTTACAAGGTCGAATTTAAAAATGAAATTGCTCGTTTGGTTGCGCATGGAATTTTACATCTTGCAGGGTATGATGATAAAACAAGAAAGGGGAAATTGAAAATGAGGGGAAGAGAAAATTATTATATTAAAAAAGTTGGCTTTTGATCACTTTTTTATCCTGTCGTTTACTATCCATGCATATTCGAATCCATTTTCAATTAAGAATTTTCTCAATATGCTTGCATCTTGAAGGCGTTCAAAATCTCCAACTCTTACCTTGTAGTTCGGGGGTTCATAAATTATATAAACTTTTTGGGAGTGAAAATTTGATGAGCTTAAAAGTGATTGGAGAAAGTTTTTAACGCTGTTTGCGCTATCAAGACGATTTGTCACAAGAACTTGAACTCTATAACCTAAACTCGTTTCTTCACCTCTCGTTGGAAGTAAATGTGCAAAAACTAAGTCTTTTATATCATACAATGCTGGGTTGAACTGTTTCTCATAATAGAGAAGGGAATCAACACTTTGGGAAAACACAAACCCGCTCAAGATAAAGAACAGAAACAAAACTTTACTTGACATGTCATCAAAAAGTTAAATTTTGAATTACTGCTTTACAATAAAAGCGCTAGTGAATTCTGATTTGATTTCGTTTAGAGTATCTATGGCATCTTCGTTCAGATACACGAAAACCTTGAAAAAACCTTTTTCCTCGGATATTTCTGCTGTGACTTTAAATTTTGATTCGATGTATTCTTTTATCTTTTGAGCATTGGATATTTTTGAGTATGCCCCGATTTGAACTTTAATTTGGGGTTTTGATGAGAGTGTTTGCTGTTCCGTTGATGATTTTGATTTTGTTGAAGTAGGAGTTGAGGTTATAAATGCATCTGGAAATTGTTCTTGAATTAAAGCAAGTGTTTGAGTTAAGTCCGTTGAATCTTTTGTTCCATTTATTTGAACTTTGTAAAGTCCAACGATTGAATCAAAAACTACCATTGCATTTTTGTCAGGGTATAGAGTTTTAAATTTTTTAAGTTGTTCATTTGCTGAATTTTGTGTGACAAAGGCACCTATTTGTATGAAGTATTCAGATGGTTTGATTTGTGGAGGTGATTTTATTTCTGGTTTAACAAGTTCTGTTTCTGGCTCTTTTTCCTTTACCTCGATTGGTGTTTCTTTTAGTTGCTCAGGTGGAGATTTAACCTCAGGTGCGGGTTTTGTATCAAATTTTTGCTCAGTTGGTTGCGCTTGAATTGGAAAAGTTGTGATAGGTAAAATAATTGGGGTGACGATTATTTGGGTTGTTTTCTCTTGTTTGCGCCTTCCAGGGATAACTACTGAATCAATTATGGAATCAGTAATTTGAGTTGAGAAAAGTTTTTTGGGTTCATTTAGGGTCAAGGTTGTATCAATTGGTGCATTTGAAACTTGTTGTTCAGGTTTGATTTCAACTTTACTGCCAGCACAGGAAAGTATGAAAAGGGCAAGTAGAGTTAATACAAATTTTCTCATTTTTTATTTGTTAATATGTTGTTGAAAATTGTTCAGATTTAACTCCACTTACTATTTTTACGCTTGCGCTTGCCCCAATTCTATCCGCGCCACTTTTTATCATTTGAAGTGCTTCTTCGTAGGTTCTTATGCCACCGCTTGCTTTCACTCCCATTGCACTTCCTACAACTCTTCGCATTAAGGCGACTTCTCCAGCAGTTGCTCCGCCCTTACTAAATCCAGTTGATGTTTTAACAAAGTCAGCGTTTGCCCTCTTAGCAACAAGACAAGCCTTGACTTTTTCCTCATCGGTTAAGAGTGCAGTTTCAAGTATAACTTTTACAAGAACCCCTTTCTTATGAGCGACATTCACAACTGCTCTAATATCTTGTTCAACATATTCATAATAGCCTCCTTTGAGCATCCCAATGTTCATCACCATGTCAACTTCTTGAGCCCCATCTTCAATTGCTTTTTCAGTTTCAAAGACTTTTGTCTCAGTTCTATTTGCTCCAAGTGGGAAACCGATAACAGTGCAGACTTTAACTTTTCTATCTTTTAAAATTTCTGATGCGAGTTTAACATAGCATGGATTAACGCAAACGCTGGCAAATTGATATTGGATTGCTTCAAGACAAAGTTTTTCGATATCCTTAGGTGTTGCTTCTGGTTTTAAAAGTGTGTGGTCAATCATTTTAGCGATATTTATATCTATTGATCCTTGCTCGGTTACGCCAAGCGTCGCGCTTATTCTTTCTGCACCGTTTTCTATTATGTTTTGTACTGCTTCCTTTTTGTGAATTACACAATAGCCACATCCAGCGCAAGGCTCTCTCGGGTCACAAACTCCGCCCGGAATTTCAGGTGGTGGATAATTTTTCTTTACCTCAAGCAAAAGTTCCTCAATTATTTTCTCTATGTATTCCCTGTCCATAAGCAAATGTTTGTTAATTTATTAAAGTTAAAAATTATCAGCGAATTATTCAATAAGATAAGCATAATTTTGGCGAAGTTTTTCAAGTGTAAGTTTGAAGTTTTCGTATTTTTGTTTCTCCCGCTCAATTATATCTACCGGGGCTCGACTGATAAAGTTCGGGTCATTGAGTTTCTTTTCGGTTTCAGCAAGCATCGTTTCATATCTTTTTATCTCTTTCTCAAAGCGCTTTCTTTCAACCTCAAGGTCAATCAAACCCTCAAGAGGGACAAAAATTTCATTCCCTGAGATAATTGCACTTGCTGAAAGTTTAGGCTTTTTAAGGTCTGAACCAATTGTGACATTCTGGACTTTCGCAAGTCGTTTTAGGTATTGGATATACTCGTCTATCAAGGCTTTCTTATCATCGTCGCGGACATTTATTATAACATCACAAAGTTTGGTGTGAGGGATGTTCATTTCGCCACGAATTGACCTAATTGCAACGATCACATCTTGGATAAACTTCATATTCTTTGATATTGCTTCATCAATCCATTTTTCATCCGGGCTTGGAAAAGGTTGAATCATTATACTTTCCCCATCCTTTCTTTCGCGAATGTTTTGCCATAATTCTTCAGTTATAAATGGCATAAAGGGGTGAAGAAGTTTCAAGGCTGTTTCAAATATATAAATTGCTCTTGTCAACACTGCAGATTTTTCATCTTCGGATTCGGGCGAGTAAATCCTTTCCTTTATAAGTTCAAGGTACCAATCGCAGAAGTCATGCCAGAGGAAGTCGTAAATTGCTCTTGTGGCATCGTTTATTCTGTAAGTTTCAAGGGCGCGATTGAGTTCAATTATGGTTTTGTTAAGCTCGTTTAATATCCATCTATCCGCAAGGTCAAGATATTCAAATTTTAATTCATCTCTTATTTCAATTTCATCGGAGTTCATAATCAAAAATCTTCCAGCGTTCCAGATTTTATTTGCAAAGTTTCTGCCTATCTCACATTTCTTTGTTGAGAAAAGGATATCTTGACCAAGTGGAGCAAGGTATACAATTGTGAATCTTAAAGCATCAGCGCCATATTCTCGGATCACATCAAGCGGGTCAGGGGAGTTACCAAGCGATTTTGACATTTTTCTCCCAAATTCATCGCGAATTATACTTGTGAAGTAAACCTCTTTAAATGGGATTTCACCCATAAATTCAAGTCCCGCCATTATCATCCTCGCAACCCAGAAGAAAATTATATCTGGTCCGGTTACAAGCAAATCGGTTGGGTAGAAATATTTTAAATCAGGGTTATCCTCTGGCCAGTTCAATGTTGAAAAAGGCCATAGCCATGAGCTAAACCAAGTATCGAGCACATCTTCGTCTTGTCTTATTTTTGTGCTCCCGCACTTTTTACAAGTTTTTGGTTCTTCTCTCTCAACCATTATTTCACCACAATCATCGCAATAATAAACAGGAATTCTATGTCCCCACCAAATTTGTCTTGAGATACACCAGTCTCTTACATTCCTCATCCAGTGTTCATAGACTTTAATCCATCTTTCGGGATAAAACTTTATTTTTCCATCGAGCACTACCTGAAGTGCTTTTTCAGCAAGTGGTTTCATCTTGACAAACCATTGATCGGATAAATATGGTTCAATTACCGTATCACAGCGATAGCATCTGCCAACAGCGTGGGCGTAGTCCTCAACTTTTACAAGATAACCTTGGGATTCAAGGTCTTTTACAACTTCTTTTCTTGCTTCGTACCTGTCAAGTCCTTGATATTTCTCGGGAACATTCTCATTCATCTTTGCGTAGGTGTCCATTGCAACGACAAATTCAAGGTTATGTTTTATTGCCATAAGATAATCATTGGGATCATGGGCGGGTGTAACTTTTACAGCGCCTGTTCCAAATTCAGTGTCAACGATTTCGTCCGCAATTATTGGGAGCTTTCTGCCAACAAGTGGAAGTATAGCAAATTTGCCAATTAAATGTTTATATCTATCATCTTTTGGGTTTACAGCAACAGCGGTGTCCCCAAGCATAGTTTCAGGTCTCGTTGTTGCAACTGTGATAAATTCATCCGAATTTTCAATTGGGTATTTTATATACCAAAGTTTTCCAGTTTGTTCTTTATATTCAACTTCATCATCAGCCAAGGCTGTGTGGCATCTCGGGCACCAGTTGACTATGTATTTCCCTCTGTAGATCAAACCTTTCTCGTATAGCCGAATGAAAACTTCTTTAACAGCATTTGAAAGGCCCTCATCCATTGTAAATCTTTCGCGTTTCCAATCGCATGATACACCAAGTTTTTTAAGCTGTTTTATTATTGTGCTTCCATATTCTTCTTTCCATTTCCATACTCTTTCAAGAAACTTTTCTCTTCCAAGGTCTTCTCTTTTGAGTCCTTCCTTTGCAAGTGCTTTTTCAACAACATTTTGTGTTGCTATCCCAGCATGATCCGTTCCTGGAATCCAGCATGCCTCATATCCCTGCATTCTTTTCCATCTGATGTAGATATCTTGTATCGTGTTGTTTAAAACATGTCCAAGAGTTAACACACCAGTTATATTAGGGGGTGGCATAACAATGGTATAGGGTTTTTTCGTAGGGTTAACCTTTGCATAGAAATAACCATTTTTCATCCAGTATTCATACCATTTGTCTTCAACTTCATGAGGGTTATATGCTTTCGCGATTTCGCGTTTCGCCATTTCCAGGATTTTTCAAATTTTATTTTTAATTCATTTTCATTTGCTTAGCACAAGTGTTAATGCTGTCGTCAGTTTTAAAATGTCGTTGTTTGCTTTCCTTAACCTTTCTGCAAGGACGGTGGCGATGTTTTTGTATAAAATATATCCAATTTCTTTGTTAGATTCTGCAAAATTTATAAAATCGCTTTTGTAAATGATCGCAAATGTGCAAGGCTTAGTTGTTATAACCGTTGCTGTTCTCTCCGCTTTGTCTGTAAATAAAACCATCTCGCCGAAAAAGGGAAAACCGGCGGATGTGAGTTTTATAAGAGATTTTTCCATCTGTCCAAGATTCATGCCCGGCAAGTTTAAAACAAGTGACTTTGAAACTTCAACTTCTCCATTTAGTAAGATGTAAATTTCTTCTCCAATTTCACCCTCTTTTATCACTGTGGTTCCCTCGTCAAATTCTTTAACAACGATTATCTTTTTTAGAAATTTAAGATGTTCCTCTGACAACCCGTTAAAAAAGGGAATTTTTTTCAGTGTTTCTTCTTCGATTTCCATTTTGCCTATACAGTTATGTTTCCAATGACAATTGCGTCGTCTTTTTTATTTATAACATAATCAAGCGGTGGATTTAAATTCAATCTGACATATGATGACTTAACATTTAAACCAGCCTCTTTAAGTTTTTTCTCTATGAATGCATCAATTTCGGTGTAATCATGTGAAAGGATGTTCTCAAGGGTTATGGTTTCCTCCTCTGCTATGAAGCCAATTAAAAGGTAATTTTTCTCAGTTTTCAAATAATTAAAAAGTTCGATGTAAGTTTTGCCAACAAAGCGTGGCGGGATCTTGATGCGAAATATCTTTGTAGATGAATCTTCATTTAATAACGACGATAAAACTTGAATGATCCCAGGTGCCACAATTTGGTCCGCGAGAACTGAGGCAAGATATTCGTTGCTTACGATTATTTCATCTGCGTTTGCTTTCTTAAGGTTTCCCACATTTTCTCTATCAATTATGTGGGCATAAACTTTTACCTTCGGATTCATCGATTTTATATTGAGAGTAGCTATCAAGGTTTTCTCATCAGATGGATGGGGAGAAAGGGTTTCATCAGGCAATATAACAACTTCTTTTGCCTCTCTTATGTTAGCTTTTTCAAGGACTAATTCCTGGGTGAAATCACCGCGCACAAATTTTATTACAAGGTTTTTATATGAGTTTGTAATATGTTCAATCTTTTCAGGTGGCAGATCATTAACCAAAACAATCTCCAGCTTTCTCTTTTGGGCGTGATTATTTAGTGCTTTTAGCATTCTCTCTGTATCTTTGTTCCATCCGCAAATTACTATGTGGTTTGAAACATCCACTTTTTCAAGTCCCTCCCTTTCCTTTATTTTCTTTGTGACAAAAATTGAGGATATAGTTGCAGTGAACATTGAAAGAAGAATTACACCAGAAAGCATAACTAAAAAGCCAATAATTTTCCCCATTGGTGTAGCTGGGACTTTATCTCCGTAGCCAACCGTTGTCATTGTGACGATGGTCCACCAAACTCCATCAAAGAAAGAGGAAAATTGTTGATTTTTTGAGCTTTCAATAAGGTAAATCATTGATGAGGCAAAAAACGAGGTTAAGGTGATCAAAAATAAAATCCTGAACAATTCATGGCTCCAGATTATTTTAAGCGCTTGCTTCAAGTGCTGAAATAAGTTTGTTTTATCAAAAATTAATCAGTTCGATGGAAACTTTCAAATTTTATGCAAATCTTATTGCTTCCACCGGCTGAATTCGGGATGCTATAATTGAGGGAATGAGTGTTGCAAGAAAGCATAAAATTAGCGAGGCGATCGACACAATTATGAAAGTTTCCGCTTGAAGCAAAATTGGAACTGAGCTCATAAAGTAAATATCCTCTGGGAGTGCCAAGGGCTTATATTTTAACTGAATGAAGCATAAAACATAAGCAAGCGCATTCCCCAGCATTGTTCCAACAATCCCAATAAACATTCCTTGATAGATGAAAATTTTTGTAATGCTTTTCGAATTAGCCCCCATTGATTTTAAAATCCCTATCTCTTTTGTCTTTTCAAGAACTATCATTAAAAGTGTCCCGACTATATTGAAAACTGCAACAATTATAATCAACCCAAGAACAATTGGAACAGGTTTTTTCTGAAGTTCAAGCCATGCGAAAAGGTTTCTGTACATTTGATACATGGTTCTTGCATAATATGGATAACCAAGTTTATCTTGAATTAAAAGGGCGGTTTCATCTATAAAATCAACATTCTTAACCATCACATCGAAACCAGTCACTCTATTGCCAAGGTCAAACAAATATTGTGCATGCTTAAGGTGGACATAAACAAAAATATCATCGTACTCAGCCATTCCTGTTTCATAGATGCCTGAAATTTTAAATTGTTCAATCTTTGGCACAGAGAGATTGGGGCTATCTGGGTCAATTGCCAAAACTATAACCTTATCCCCAAGTTCGACACCAAGTTTGTTTGCAAGTTTTTTCCCAATTATTATTTTGGGGATTCCATCGCTTTCATCAAAGTTATATTCCCCTTCAACTATGCTTCTTTTTATTATTGAGAAATCATATTCTGGCAAAATTCCTTTAAGGTAAATTCCTTCAATTCCATAGCTTGACCTTATCATCGCTTCTCTGCTTGCGAAAGGAGAAACTGATTTTACATTTGAAACCATCTTTGCTTTTTCAAAGCTTTCCCAATCGTCCTTTTCAAAATATCTTGTATCAAACTTTGACACCTGGATATGTGATGTAAAGCCGATCACTTTTTCTTTTAGTTCTTTTTCAAAACCCTTTGAGATTGAAAGAGCAATTATTAAAGCTGATGTTCCAAGCATTACTCCAATGATGGAAATGAGCGTGATAAAGGAGATGAAGCCAGTAATTTTTGTTGATTTTATGTACCTTTTAGTAATAAAAAGCTCAAACGGCATCTTCTTTCGAGAGTTAAGTAATTTTTGAAAAATTTAATCTCAATTATCGTTAAATCCAAAGGAAGAAGCGGGATAGACAAATTTAGAGGCGTCCACTCGTTGTTTGGGGTTGAAGATTAGGGTGATTTTTTTTAAATTTACTTTGTGTTTCTTTTACTTTTCATTAAATTAGCAATGCGATGAATTTGCAAAATTTTTTTATAGTCTTCGTTGGGGTATTTGACGAAGTGGATGTGTTCGGTGTTTATTTTTAAAGTAAAGGTTTGTAATCGAAATTTTAGCTGTCGATCTTAAAAACAAGGAGGTTATAGGAAATGAAGAAAATATGGCGTAATTTTGTAGAGGGTTTTATTTTGAAGCATCCTGCTCTTTTTTCGGCGCTGGTAATTTATCTTTATTATCTTTTCACGACACTCGATCTGTTTAGAAAACTGAAAGAAGGTATAGTGTCGGTTTCGGATATATTTACACACTTTGATTCTTTGTTGTGGATATGGGGGTTGTCGTATTTATTCGTTAAGCTTATAAATTTACAGGAGCAGAGGCACAGGGAGGAGAAATTGCGCATGGAGCAAATAAAACAGTATGAGACGCAGATCGCGAAGCTAAAAGCTTTGAAGGATTTCACTTTTTCATTGAGGGACTTAATTTATAATCCGTTAACAGTGATAATGAGCGCATCTGCAAGGATAGAAAGGAGGTTCCCGTATGATAATGAGACATTAAGAGATGTAAGGGCGATTGAGCAGGGTTGCAGAAGAATAGAAAAACTACTTATGGAGGTTAAGGAGTTTGAGGAAAAACTTGTAATCGGGGAGGAAACGGCGGGATCCGAGGTAACGCAAGAGCAGATCGTTTCTTACCAAACAAAATAGGTTTAAAAAATGACAATTCTTGTAATTGACGATGAGAAGGAATTAAGAGAGACATTAAAAAATGCACTTGAAATGGAGGGTTATGATGTGATCGCTGCTGAAAATGGTCTTGTAGGATTGATGCTCGCTCAGGAGAAAAGACCTGATTTGATACTTCTTGATATAAGCATGCCAGTTATGGATGGATTTACAGTTCTTTTTAAACTTAAACAAAATCCCATCACGAAGGAAATCCCCGTGATAATTTTAACTGGTCAATATGTTGATGAAGAAAACCTTGAGCGTGGGTTCAATCTTGGTGCTATTGAGTATCTTTACAAGCCAATAAGACTTACAGAGCTTGCTGCCAGGGTTAGGTCTGTTTTACGAATGCGTTCAATCGAGAGCGAAATGAAGAAGATTCAGATGATGACCGAAAGATTTTTCATAAATCAGATAAAAGAGCTTTTTTCATCTGTTAAAGGGATAATTGAAATAATGACATCAAGCGAAGATGTCAAGGACGAACTTAAAGCGCTTCTGCTTGAAAATTATGATAAGATGAAAAAATGGTTTGAACTTATCGACCACTTTACACACTTAAACGACATCTCTGCTGAAATATATGGAATTGAGATGAAGGTTTTTGATGTTAATTCCTTAATTAAGGAAACCTCAGAAAAGGTGAAAGAAAAATTTTCGGGGCTTGACTTTGAGTTTAACCTTGGAAGAGAGGCGTTGATCAAGGGGGATGAGAACTGGCTTAAGATCGGTTTTAAAGTCCTTTTTGAGGCTATGGCGGAAGCGATGTCATTTGGCGGGAAGATCCAAATTGTGCAGATCACGAGGTCGGGAAGCGACGGTAGGTTTGTATTTATAACTGTTTACGATGAAGCGAAAAAATTAGCATCTGATGTTGCGAAGATACTATTTAATCCATACCTTGTTTCTGTTTCCGAGCACAAGCCAAATTATGATCTTCTTGCAATGAATGTATTTCACAGAATCATTGAGATGAATGGTGGAACTGTTGTTGTTGAACCTTCTGAATTTCAAAGTGGGAATAAATTTATAATTCGTTTCCACGCCGTTTAATTTCAAAGTATAATTTGACTTTTAATTTTTAGTTGATTATATTGGTGTAGTTGAAAATTTAAGGACAGTTGCCTATTGCGGCTTCGTTAAAGGTTTTACTCTTTGAATTAGGTGCCTTAAATTAAAGCAAAAACGAATGCTTACGATATGCTAAAAACTTTAGCCTTTAACGCAAGTTCGCTTGGCAACTGTCCTTTTTTATTTGTGCTTATTTTCTTCGCTCAAACTCTTATATCTCAAAATGTCCCTGACTTCCACATCGTCTCCCAAAGTGAAGAAGAGATAGTGATTGAATATACCCCTTACCTTGCTAAGATAGATTCCCTCAGTTACGAAAATAAATTGCTCTTGTCATTTTTGTTTCTCAACACCACATTTGATGAGCCTAAGACAGGTGAACCGCAAATTCCTGTCAGAATTTTTCCAGTCGCTTTGAAGTCAACAATTGGAAATTTCGTTGAAATTATAGAATCATCTTACATTGAATATGAAAATGTTAAGTTAAAACCATTCCCACATTTGATTCCAGAAAAATTTACAAGCGGTGAAGATACGATTTCATATGTCAAAGCATTTACCTTTGGAGATGCTTACAGCAGGAATGCTTATATCCCTGATAAAATTGTTGAACTTGGAGAGGTGGGGATAGCTAGAAATTACATTGTATCAACTTTGAAAGTCTATCCGATGCAATATAATCCCGTTTTGGGGAGGGCGAGGGTTTATACGCGAATTAGATTTATACTCAAGTATGGTCAGGGTGCGATTTCATTTGTAAATCCGGATAAATTTGATTTAAAAGTTGCGCAAGGTTTTGTTAATTACGATGTTGCAAAATCTTGGAGGATACAGAACTTAAATTTATTGAAATCGGGTGTAAGCCAACTTGCCAGTGGAGATTGGTACAGAATTCCCATAACTGAAGAGGGAATTTATAAAATAACATATGCCGATCTGAGGAGTGCGGGAATAAATCCTGATAACATTGATCCAAGAACGATAAAGATTTTTAATAATGGTGGGTTTCAATTGCCCGAAAATGTTTCGGAGCCAAGACCGTCGGGTTTAATTGAGAACGCTATTTATGTTTATGGACAAGATGATGGAAAATTTGATCAGGGAGATTACATAATTTTTTATGGGAGAGGGACAAGTGGTTGGAACTATGACCCTGTAACAAAAGAATTTTCACATTACATTCACGATTATTCCGATGTTAATTATTACTTTCTTACTTTCGGTGGGGGACCTGGCAAAAGAATGAGTTCAATGCAAAGTTTAAATGTTCTTTCTCCATTTAGACCAGGGCATACTCTTGGGTTCTATTTTAGGGATGATCAAAAGATGAACTTGACTGAATCGGGGCGAGATTGGTTTATGGCTTCGGTTGAAGCGAGGGTTGGATTTAATATGATAGGCTATACAGTTAAGCTGGACGAGCTCGTACCTGGGAAACCAATTCAATATAGAGTGCAGGTTGCTTCAAGGTCAGGTGGTCCTAATTGGTTTGTTGTAAAAGAGGGAGATAATGAACTTGGAACCATACAACTTGGCACGGTTTCCTTGGGTGGGTTGTCTTCTCTAATTGATTTTTATGCTGTGAAGTCGGGACCAAAAAAATTTGTTTATAATGGTGAACTTAAAGATTCGAGAAGTAATTTGAAATTTTATTTTAATTGGAGTGGGGAAGCTGTCGCTGGATATATTGACTGGTTTGAGATAATTTATCCGAGAAGTTTCAAGGCAATAAATGATTTTATAGCATTTTATTCCTACGATACAACCGCTGTTGTCGAGTATAAAATTTTTGGTTTCTCTTCAAACGATGTTAAAGTTTTTGATGTGACTAATTTTGAAGATGTTAAAGTGATTTCAGGCAGTGTAAATGCCGGTGAATTCATATTTCAAATATCGCATCAAAGCGGCGAGCTCAAACATTTCATCGGTGTGGGAAGCAATGGATATAGAAAAGTGTCAAAGATCGAGAAGGTTAGAAACACAAATTTGCGTGGCGAGGTGGAGGGTGCGGATTGGGTTATAATTACACATTCGGACTTTATAACGCAGGCGAAGAGGTTGGCTGATTATAGAGCAAGAAAAGATTCGTTGAAAACAATTGTGGTTGATGTTGAAGATATTTATAACGAGTTTTCGTGCGGAATACTTGATCCAGTTGCGATAAGGGACTTTTTAAAATTTGCATTTGATAGATGGAATAGAAAACCTTTTTATGTTTTGTTATTCGGGGATGGGGATTACGATTATAGAAATGTTGAAGTGTCAGATAAAAACTGGGTTCCACCTTACGAGAGCAAGGAAGGGCTGCAGCAAATACTGACATATACATCTGATGATTTCTTCGTTCTTTTGACTCCTGATATTTACATTGACATGGCGGTGGGTCGCTTGCCAGTGCGAACTCAAGAAGAAGCAGAGATCATTGTAAACAAGATAATTCAGTATGAAAGCAATGATGATTTCGGATTATGGCGGAATACAATTGTATTTGTTGCGGATGATGGCTTAACCTCGGGTGGTGCTACAGATGGAACAATACATACAGTTCAAAGTGAGATTTTAGCCAATTACCATACACCTGAGTTTATCAATAAAAGAAAACTTTATCTTGTTGCATATCCGACTGTTTATACATCTTTGGGGCGAAGAAAACCGGAGGCAGCGAAGAGTTTAGTTGATTTTATCAATCGTGGGTCTGTCATTGTTAACTGGATAGGGCATGGAAATCCATATGTGTGGGCGCATGAAAGGGTTTTTGAAATAGGGTATACAATACAAAATCTTAGAAATTCAGGAAGATTGCCTTTTGTCGTGGCAGCTACATGCGACTTCGCCAGATTTGATAACCCTAAGGCGCAAAGCTCAGCCGAAGTTTTATTAACCTTAAGAGACGGCGGTGCCATAGGTGTGCTTTCATCTGGAAGATTGGTTTATTCAAGTGATAATGCAGCGTTTAATTATAAATTTTTTGATGAGTTATTCAGGGGAAGTGATGAATTTAAAACTTCGCGTCTTGGGGACGCAGTATTTAGGGTTAAACAATACTATGCTTCACTTAACGATAGAAAATTTATCTTGTTCGTTGATCCAGCGATGTATCTTATAATTCCGAGGTATAGCACCGTGATTGATAGTATAAACGGAAAGCCTCTGAATCAAATCGTTCATCTGAAAGCGCTTGGAAAGACAACTTTTTGGGGTAGGGCACAGAAAAATGGTGGTGCTGATTTGAATCTAAATGGGACAGTTGAAATAGCTGTTTTTGATGCACAGCGAAAATTAAGCTTTGTTGATGAACTTGGTTGGACGTTTAACTTTATTGATCAGGGGAATTTATTATTTAGAGGGATGTATTCACTTAAAAATGGTAAATTCAAAAGTGATTTCATCCTTCCTAAAGATATATCTTTTTCAAATGAGAGAGCCAAGGCAATTGCCTATTTTTATGGCGGTAAAGTCGATGGCGTTGGTTATACGACGGATATTATAATTAACGGGATTGATTCAAGCTATGTTGGGGATTTAAAGGGTCCAGAAATTGATATTTATTTGAACAATGTCTATTTTAAAAATGGTGATATTGTTTCGAACGAGCCGATTTTGATGGTTGAAATTTTTGATGAAAGTGGTGTTAATGTATCAACATCTGCAATTGGTCATAGGATTGAGGCATTTCTCGATGATAACCCCTCTGGAATTGATCTTTCTGAATTTTATCGGACGAAGCTTGATGATTATAGGCGTGGTGAGATCACCTATAAACTCCCGAAACTTTCACCGGGGAGGCATACGATCAAAGTTAAGGCTTGGGATGTTTTTAATAATTCCTCCGTTCGTGAGGTTGAATTTAAAGTTGTTGAGGAAGGGGAGTTTGCAATTTACAATGTTTTCAACTATCCTAATCCATTTTCTGACAGAACATACTTTACATTTCAAAAAGTTGCAACCATTGAGGATACGCCGATTGATGTAGAAATAAAAATTTATACTTTGAGTGGGAAATTGATAAATAAAATTGAAAGGCACGGTTTAACTGAAAACTTTATAGCTATTGAATGGGACGGGAGAGATATGGACGGTGATGAAATAGCAAATGGGGTTTATATTTATAGGGTGATTGTTAAAAGTGTTGACGGTAAAAGGGCAGAATCTTTGGGGAAGTTGGTTGTGATGAGGTAAACTTTGTTTTTTGCGGAAATTTTATATATTTAATCAAAAAAAGTTAGGCGAATATGAGATAGAGCTACCGCTTGATTTAATTTGCAAAACAAAAAATCAGGAGGTCAAAAACATGCTGTTAAGAAAAGGAGCGACTGTGGGATTAAATATGCTCGTAATTTTTGTTCTTTTTTCCAATATACTTTATTCGCAGGGTGGAGATGCAGCTGTTCCGTTTCTTTTGATCGCTCCAGATTCAAGAGCAGGGGCGATGGGGGAAACTGGAGTTGCCCTTGCGGATAACGCTAATGCTATTTTCTGGAACCCCGCGGGACTTGCTTTCCAAAAAGGAACTGAGATAAGCTTCACGCATGCAAAATGGCTTCCTCAATTCAGTTCGGACTTGTCTTTCGAATACCTGAGTGCGAAGCATTATCTTGCATCAATTGATGCAGCGCTTGGAGCTAATATAACCTTTTTCAATCTTGGTTCATTTGAGAGAAGGGATGAAAATAATACTTCTCTTGGAACTTTTAAAGCTTTTGAATACGCGATCGCGCTTTCTTACGCAATGAAGTTAACACAGAATTTTGGGTTTGGGGTAAATCTTAGATACATACATAGCCAACTTGCTCCGTTTGGAACCGCAGAGGAACAGGGCAGAGGAGTTGCGAACGGTGTTAGTTTTGATATCGGGTTGCTTTTTAGAGAGTATGTTTTTGGTAGAAGAGTAAGCGCTGGTTTAAATCTTTCAAATCTTGGTCCAATGATTCATTACATTGATAAGGAACAGGCAGACCCTCTTCCAACTCATTTAAGAGTTGGTTTTGCTTTTGATATAATTCAAACGAAATACAATAACTTTACAGCAACTGTTGATTTTGGAAGAGTTCTTGTCAGAAGGTATCCGGGTGAAAATCGCAAACCAGACCCATTGCCTAAGTCATTAATTACAGCGTGGGGTGAATATGCAAGTTTAAGGAAAGTAACTGTAGGTGCTGGTGTTGAATACTGGTATGGTAGTCCGCGACTTATTGCCTTAAGGGCTGGTTATTTTTATGAAGACCCAAGGGCTGGCGGTAGAAAATTTGCAACATTTGGCGCTGGTGTAAGATATAGCATCGTTGGAGTTGATTTCAGCTATATTTCAACTTTTGAAGCTAATCATCCACTTGCGAACACTCTGCGCTTCACAATTCTATTAAACTTTGGTGGTGAGGAGTAAAACTTTCATATCAAGGCGGGCTTTCCCGCCTTTTACTAAAAAATTGTCACAAGCCTACAAGATGAGGATAATTTTGTTATTTTTGGCTGTTTTATTGTTCTTTACGATAGATGTTTTTTCGCAAGCACAGCATCCTTCTTATAAAGTCATCGCCGTAATGGTTGAGTTTCAAGAAGATGACGATCCTTTGACAACTGGTAATGGAAAGTTTGATCTAAGTTTTCCTTCTGAAAAAGTTATAGATCCACCACCTCATGATAAAAAGTATTTCGAAGCGCATCTTCAATTTTTGAAAAATTACTTTGCGAAGTTTTCCATAGGAATTGAGTATGAGATCATAGATTCTGTGTTCACGCTATCGAAACAGATGAAGTATTATTCACCTCCGCGAGATTCGGGACTTGAGCGAATTTTAATGCTTGTGCATGAAACTTGGATGCTCGTTAAAAATTCACCCATTAGAACGAATTACCCACTTTCCGAGTACGATTGTTATATCATTTTTCATGCTGGGGTGGGAAGAGATATAGATTTGTCCGCAGAGTATGGATATGATCCAACTCCGTTTGATATTCCTTCTTTGTTTGTAAACAGCGATTCTATTCAAGCATTTTTGAGAAAGAATGGAATTTCTGAAAATTTTGAGTTCAAAAATTCGATCATACTGCCTGAAACGGAGTCAAGATATGTTCAAACGATAACTGGGAAAAGTTTGCTTCAGATAGGTTTAAATGGTTTGCTTGTGTCAAACTTTGCAAGTTTTCTTGGGTTGCCAGATTTATTTGATACAAAAACGGGGAGAACAAGGATTGGTAGATTTGGTTTGATGGATGGACCGGGAATTTTTTCATATCGTGGGATTTTACCACCGGAGCCATCCGCATGGGAAAAGGTTAAACT
>JBKBWH010000069.1:0-8178 GCA_046289115.1 Candidatus Kryptonium sp. | reverse complement strand
GTTCAAACAACCGTGGCACAAGTTTATCCCTTAATTCAATGGGTGTAATTGGGTTTATATAGATATTTGTTCCGCCTTCAAATCCAGCGGGAATACTTATCCTCCATTTAATTAAAACATGCCATGGCATTTTATAAACTGAATCGAAAGGTGTGTAATACCATTCTTCATTGCAAGGGATTTGATTACCCATCGCTGCGTGAATTGCATGAACGAGGTCGCTCATATCACGGAGTTCTTTTTCATCTAATTCAAATGGTCTTCCAGCTTTTGATTTTGAATAGATAGCAATTGTTGGAAAACGGTGCCCAAATCCAGCAAAGGCGACAGCATTTTCATTTTCTGCAAAAACTAAATTATGATATCCGGCAAAATTCACAGCATATTCATTATAAACATTCGGGTTTTCCCTGACCATAGCTATTTGCCTTTCTATAGTTGCTCCCCAATCATCTAGACCGACAAGCTGTTTATGAAGATGATCAAATGAAGCCCCAGCTGGTCTCAACCAATTTTGAAAAACAGCGATATAACGGACATAGCGGTTGGAATTCATTATATCAACCATCGCATCAATTGTAAACTTGAAATACTGATAATGCTCCTCCTGAGCTAATTCTCCCGATGAACACAAATCGCTTGTCCATTTTGCCCCATCAACGAAATGTCTTCTTGCAATTATGAGCTCATGACAACCACCGAAAAAGCTGTCAGCCATCTGAAGTTTTTCATCCGTTGGCATTGAATTTATTTCATCTGGTGTTTTCCCCATCATTCGCAATTTATAATTTATTAGTTCAAGCACATGTCTCATTCCAGCTGGATTTTCAAGGTATGCCCTTCTCCATTCTTCTTTCTCTTTCACAAACCTATACTCATAATTTTTTCTCCAATAATCAAGCGTCACAATTTCAAACAAATTACCAACCCTTCTGAACTCTGCAACGCTATCAAAGTATTTATCCGGAGGAAGGTAATCAATTCGCTTATAACTTCCGTCAGGCAATTTTATCAACCTTGACTTTTCAGGCGGAACCTCGTAATATCTTTTTTGACAAAACGAACAATAATCCTCAGGATGATGAACCTCAAGTGATTTTGCGGTTTCTGGAACTTCGTTGGTAATCGGTTTATTATTTCTGCCCGGAACAGACCAAACCTCGCTTTCAGTAAATGGATTAATTTGCTTTACCGTTCCATCCGGCATTATCAAATAAAGCGGTTTCATAAGCAAAGCAAAATTAATTGTAAATCGAATTAATAATAATACATAAAATCCAAAAAATCAAACCAAAATTTCGTTTAATCAAGTGGTTCATTACCTATGCCACGCCTTTTCATCAATCGCTCAATCTCATCTATTGTTTTTGGCACATCAGAGGAAAGGACAACATAACCAGTTTCAGTGACAAGAATATCATCCTCAATTCGAACGCCAATATTCCAATATTTAGGATCACAATCTGAACCAGCGGGTATATAAATTCCAGGCTCAATTGTTATAACCATCCCCGGCTCAAGATTACTAGGTATCCCAATATCATGGACATCAAGCCCAAGGTGATGTGTAACGCCGTGCATAAAATACTTGCTTACTTCATTTTTGCTTTTTATGATTCCAAGTTTCATTAAACCATCAGCAATGACTTCAGATGCCTTGAGCTGTAGTTCGATAAAGCTTACACCAGGGCGAATCAATTTAATTGTTTCCTCCTGTGCCTTAAGCACAATTTCGTAAATTTCTCTTTGTTCGGGCGAAAATTTTCCATTTGCTGGAATTGTCCTTGTGATATCAGCACAATAATTATGATATTCAGCACCGATGTCAACTACAACTAAATCACCATCTTTAATTTTTTTCCTATTTGAAGTGTAGTGAAGTATAACGGAATTTTCACCAGAGCCAATAATTGATGGGAAGGCTGGATATTCAGCACCTAATCTTGTAAACACATATTCAACTATAGCTTGAATTTCATACTCATACATTCCGGGCTCGCACGACATCATAGCTTGACGATGGGCTTTCGCAGTTATATCGATCGCCTTTTTTATCAATTTTATCTCTTCATCTTTCTTTTTCATCCTCATTTTTGCAAGTATTGGTGTGGGATCAGAAAACTGTAATCTGCTTCGTTGTGAACTGATGATTGACTCAAGCGTTTCGATCACATCCTTTAAACTTCCCTTATAACAATCCGTTGGATATGGAAAATAAATTGTCTTTGCCCTCGAGCTAAAAATTATCGCGCGAATTACACTTTTAAACTCTTCAATTGGAAAAGCAAGTTGAATTCCTAACTTTTCCATAGCTCCTTTAGTCCCAAGCGTTTTACCTGTCCACACTTCCCGAAGTGAATCTCTTTCTTTCAAGAACAAAACCTCACGAATTTTAAAATCAGATTTGATAGTGTCAAGCGTGATATCGTAATACTTTCCAGTTGCTCTCCCTGCAACTTTTAGAACAGATGGAGCAAACCCAGCTGGCGCGAGAACGAGCACAGCGTCAGGTTCCTCAAGCCCGGTCAAATAGTAAAAATTATTATCCTGCTTGAACTTGTACTCAACATCGTTTGAGCGAGTTTTCAAGGAATTCGAATAAAAAATTGCCACCGCTTCATTACCAATTTGCCTCATCAATTCTTCTCTGTTTGACTTGAAAAAAGAAGGTGGCAGCAAATCATCTTGAGAAAAAGAGAAAGAAAAAATGAACAAAGTTAAAAGTAAAATTTTCAAAGTTTTCACCTTGGTCTCCCCATTTTTATTTTAAACTTTTAACCGCACACCTGTTTAAAAACTCTCACAAAGTTGCCCCCGAGAATTTTCTTAACATCCTCAACCGAATAACCTCTTTCAAGAAGCTTTTTAGTTATGTTTGGAAGAGATGTAACATCATCAATTTCAAGAGGAGTTATGCTTATGCCATCAAAATCGGAACCAAGCCCAACATGATCAACTCCAACAAGTTTAGCTATGTAATCGATATGATCAATTAAAACATCAAGCGGTGGGCGAAGTTCATCGGCTATTTTCATCATTAATTGACGCCTTGCCCTACGATATTCTTGAGGATTATGTTCATACAATATCCTTATTGAATCAAACTGCGTTTTATATTTTTCTTCAAGCTGCTTTCGCTTTGTGTTAAACGATGAATCAATATATTCAGCATAAAAATTAACAAATATAACTCCCCCGGTTTGTGCTATCGCCTTGATTTGTTCATCTTTTAAGTTTCTATAGTGCGGACAAAGATTGTAAACGCTTGAATGCGAAGCTATGACAGGTTTTTTCGTCACCCTCATCACATCCCAAAATGCTTGCTCGCCGAGATGTGAGACATCAACTATCATCCCCAGCTCGTTCATTTTCTCTACAACTTTTTTGCCAAATTCACTTAAACCTTTAACTTTCAATTTCTCCGAGTTCATTGTCTCATCAAAAGCAGAACTTGCCCAATCAATGCTATTATTCCAAGTTAAACCCAAATATCTCACGCCTCGCTTATAAAGTTGCTCAAGATTTTCAATTCTATTTTCAATCGCATGCCCTCCTTCAACTCCGATTACAGCACAAATTTTACCCTCGCTTAATGCTTTCTCGAGTTCAGATGAATTTCTAACTACAGCAATTTTATCGGGATTTCTACTTGCAATTGAATATAAAGTATCAATCATTTGATTCGCTCTTTTAAACGGATTTTTCTCAAATGCAACAGGGTCAACCCAAACTGCAAAAACCTGAATATCAACTCCTCCCTTTTTCAGCCTCACTAAATCACTATGCCCACGCTTGGTTTCAAAGCTTATATCTTCCCCGTCCATTGCTCTCAAAAGAACATCATTATGCGTATCAGCAACGATGGCATCGTAGTGAAGCTTTAGATAATCAATTTTCTCACCTGCTGGATTCTCTTTTTGAGCACAAGCAAATGAAAACAGAGTTAAAATTACGAAAATAAACCTGCGAATCATGATTCAACCAATTTCTGTTTTTAAATTATGCCTTTAAAATCAAAATTCTCAAGATAATAAACCACCCTTTCAAGGAACCTTCCGCCAAGAGCGCCATCAATAATTCTGTGATCGAATGACAAAGTTAAAAATGCTATTGACCGAATCGCAATATAATCCTCGCCATCTTTTGTTATGACGACAGGACGTTTCTTGACCGCACCAACGCCAAGTATTGCAACTTGCGGTTGATTTATTATCGGGGTTCCGATTATATTTCCAAAGACACCGTAATTTGTTATGCTAAATGTTCCACCTTGGATATCGTCAGGAGTTAATTTTTTATTTCTCGCTCTTGTGACAATATCATTTATTGCCCGCGCAAGCCCAATAAAGTTTTTTTCATCAGCATTTTTCACAACCGGAACTATCAACCCATAGTCCGTTGCAACGGCAATCCCAATGTTAATATATTTTTTGATGATTATCTTATCGCCGTCAACACTGCTATTTATCATCGGAAATTCTTTCAAAGCCTTTACAACTGCATCAACAACAAACGGAGTCAAAGTTAACTTAAATCCCTCCCTTTTCTGAAACTCGTCCGCGTTCTTATCGATGAAATTCATAATTTCCGTCATATCGCATTCTGAAACAGCTGCAACATGCGGCGATGTTCTCACGCTTCTAACCATATGCTCTGCCATCGCTTTTATCACACGGCTCATCTCAATTATCTCAACATTTCCTTCAGAATAAACTTCCGGCTTTGTCAACGGCTCCTCTGCCTTTTCAAAAATTTCAGCAGCTGGGGTCGGTGGTGTGACCTCAACTTTTCTTCTCTTTGTCTCAATGTAGTTTAAAATATCGTTTTTAGTTAACCTTCCCCCATGACCTGTTCCGGGAATTTTCTCAAGTTCCTCAATTGATATCCCCTCACGCTTGGCGATCTCTCTGACAACCGGTGAATAAAATCTCTTCGTTCTTGATGGTAAAGTCTCGGAAACCAACTCCTCAAAATGTTTCGCACTTTCTTTTTCCTCACTAATTGCCCTAACTTCCACTTCCTCTTCTCTCTTCGCTTCAACTTCCAATTCAGTTTTTGGAATTTCTGTCTCTATATACGCAATCACAGTTCCAACAGATACAGTTTCATTCTCTTTGTACAAAATCTCGGTTAAAATTCCAGTTGCTGGAGATGGAATTTCAGTGTCGACCTTATCAGTGCTTATCTCAAGCAAAATTTCGTCTTTTTGAACCTTGTCCCCAGGTTTTTTATGCCATTTAAGGATTGTGCCCTCCTGTAAACTTTCACCCATTTTCGGCATTATAACTTCAACTCTCATTTTATCTTCCAAAATTTTTGTTTTCATTTAAAGAAAGCAAGCAAAATCCCAATTAAAGCGCCTATTTGTCCAATCCAAAAGATAAACATCCATCGTACAAGCCGTACATGATAATTTGCCATCTCAACCCGTAATTTTGAAACTTCATCTGTTATCCTTTGTTCCAATCTCGTTACTTCATCTGTTATCCTTTTATCCAACTTCATCTCTGTTCCAGCTATCTTTTGCTCCAACCTCGCTTCGGTTTCAGCTATTTTTTGTTCTAACCTCGCTACCTCCTCCGTTATCCTTTTATCCAACTTCATCTCTATTTCCGCTATCTTTTGCTCTAATCTTGCTACTTCATCTGTTATCTTCTGCTCTAAGTGTGAAATTTCGCCTGTAATTTTCTTATCTAATTGCGACACTTCAGACACAAGCTTCTTTTCAAATTTATCAAGCGTTATTTCAATTATATCCTCTCGCGTCGTTTGGTAAACTTTGTTTAACAACTCAACAAGTGAATCCGAAGCTTCGTCACCAAGTTTTTCTCTTAATGGTTTTGGAATGGTTATAACCAGCATTTTACATATCTCCGCATTAATTTTTTAATATTTTACCAATTCCTCAAGCGCTTTAACAATCCATTCTGTCTGCGGCAATGCGGCTTCTTCAAGCGTTGGAGCATAAGGAATTCCAGGGATGTCAAGTCCCGCCACTCTTTTTATCGGTGCGTCCAGATACTCAAATGTTTCACTGGCAATTATCGCGGAAATTTCAGCGCCAAACCCAGATGTCAATGTATCTTCATGAACAATTAAAACTCTGCTGGTTTTTCTCACCGAATTTAAAATTGTTTCCTTATCCAATGGATTTATCGTTCTTATGTCAATTACCTCAATTTCCACGCCATACCTTTGCTCAATAATTTTAACTGCTTCAAGCGATTTATAAACCATTAAACCCCAAGTTATAACAGTCGCATCTTTGCCAGGCTTTTTCACCTGGGCTTTTCCAAACGGAAGAAGATAGTTTTCATCTGGCTCTGGCGTCATTGCTTGAGGAGAACGATAAAGTGCTTTATGTTCAAGGAAAAGAACGGGGTCTTCAATTCTACAAGCTGTTTTTAAAAGCCCTTTTGCATCAGCTGCATTCGACGGGTAAGCTATAAAAATCCCCGGCAAATGAGCGAAAAATCCTTCTATGTTTTGACTATGATAATGACCTCCGTGAATATAACCTCCAACTGGAACTCTTATAACAACAGGAGCTGACCAATTACCATTTGATCTATATCTAAAGGGTGCAAGTTCATCTCTTATTTGCATCATCGCAGGCCAGATGTAGTCACCAAATTGAATTTCAACGACAGGCTTATAACCTTTAACGGCAAGTCCTATCGCGGTTCCGACGATACTTGCTTCTGCAAGTGGCGAATTGAAAGCCCTCTCTCTACCAAATCTCATAGTTAATCCTTTCGTTGCGGTGAAAACTCCACCCTTTGGGTCAGCGATATCTTCACCATAAACAACCATTTTCGGATTTAATTCCATTTCCTCATGTAAAGCGTGGTTTATTGCGTCAACCATAACTATCGGTTTCCCAGATGGAACCGAAAATTCATAGTTTAGCTGCCTTGTTTTTTCAGGAGCATAAACATGTAACATTACTGTGTCAGGGCTTGCATACGGCTTCTTTTCGGCTTTTTCAATTGCTCTCTCAATTTCACCATCAATCTCAGAATAAAACTTTTCAATTTCATCTTTGGTTAAAATTCCTCTCTCTATTAAAAGACTTTCCATTTTCAAGATCGGATCGTTTGACCGTTCAAATTCAAGCTCCTCTGGTTTTCTATATTTTCTATGATCATCAGATGAGGAATGCGGAACTAATCTCACAACATTTGCAACTATCATCGTTGGACCAAGCCCCGCGCGAGCTCTTTCAACTGCTTTTTTCACAGTTTGATAACTTTGAATAAAATCGGTCCCGTCAATTTCATAAACTTCAAGTCCATAAAAGCCCTGCCCTATTTTCGCAACCGACGCTCCAGCTGTTTGTTCGTATATCGGAACTGAGATAGCATACCTATTATTTTGAATGACAAAAACAACCGGCAATTTGTCTTTGCTTGCCCAGTTTAACGCCTCGTGAAATTCACCTTCACTTGTTGAGCCATCACCACCGGAAACATAAACAACTTCATCGGTTCCGTCCCTCACGCAACCCATTGCAGTTCCAACCGCTTGAAGATATTGGGTTCCCGTCGGGCTTGACTGTGTTATAATTCTTAATTCCTTCTTTCCAAAATGAGCTGGCATTTGTCTTCCGCCTGTAGCCGGGCATTCAGCTCTGCCGAGAACGCTATAAAAAAGTTCGTCAAGTGTAAGACCAAGTTGATAAACAAACGCCCAATCCCTGTAATATGGATAAAACCAATCGTATCCGGGACGAAAGTTCATCGCGCTTGCCACCTGAATAGCTTCGTGTCCAGACACACCTATGTGAAAGAAAACCTTTCCCTGCTTAAGTAGTGTCATCGCTTTGTTATCTATTTGCCTTGCAACATACATTGATCTTAACGCCTGAATAAAAACTTCCGGCTTTAGTTCTATAGCTTTTGCTTCAACTTCTGTTTCAGAACCCAAATGTTTGCCCAAATTTTTCGGCATGACAAATCTTTCATTATGTTTTTAAATTTTTTCGTACAATATCTCCTCAAATTGTTCTACAAACTCAGCATCGAAAACAACCTCAAATTTCTTCTTTAAAGCCATCTTGACCTCAACAATGTCAACATCAAATCCAAGTATCTTTTTCATTGATGTCATGCTCACATCTTTCAACCCGCACGGAAAAATAAAATCAAAAAACTTTAAATCCGTATTCACATTTAAAGC
>JBKBWH010000068.1:0-8271 GCA_046289115.1 Candidatus Kryptonium sp. | reverse complement strand
CCAATTATTCCAAATGGTGCGGAAACAAAATCAGATTCTTTTTCCTCTGGCGCGTGTGGTGCGTGGTCAGTCGCAATTACATCAATCGTTCCATCTTTCAGCGCAGAAACCAAAGCCTCAACATCTTCCTCGCTTTTTAACGGTGGATTAACTTTGAAATTTGTATCGTAGTTTGACTTCCATATATCTTTATCCGTTAAAAGCAAATGGTGTGGTGTGACTTCAGCTGTGATGTTTAAATTGTCATTCTTAAACTGGCGCAACAATCCAATTGAGCCTTTACTGCTGATGTGAGCAACATGATATTTAACATTTTTTATTTTAGGTTTTAAATATTGGAGCAACCTTAAATCACGATACAAAATTATTTCTTCGCTTATACTTGGATAAGGTGCTAAGCCGAGCAATGTCGACCAATATCCTTCGTTTGCCATTCCATTCTGACTTAAAGTTTTATCTTCACAATGCTGGATTATCACTTTATCAAACATGCTAACATACTCAAAAGCTTTTCTCATAACCCCTGAATCCTGCACTGGATTTCCGTCATCTGAAAATCCAACTACTCCAACTTCAACAAGTTCAGCAATTGGTGCAAGTTCTCTTCCTTCCCTTTTTTTAGTTATCGCCCCGATAGGATAAACATCTACAATTCCGCCGAGCGACTCGCTTGCTCTTTTCTTAACATATTCGACAACCCCTGGTTCATCAATCGCTGGTTCAGTATTTGGCATACAACACAACGCTGTGAAGCCTCCATTCGCTCCAGCTTCAACGCCAGATTCAATCGTCTCCTTATGCTCAAACCCCGGCTCCCTTAAATGAACATGCATATCAATAAAGCCTGGTGCGATTATTTTCCCGCTCAAATCATAAACCTCAAAACCTTCACCACCTTCAACTTTCCCGACCTTTTCAATCTTCCCATTAACTATGACCAAGTCAAGCACTTCATCAAGGTTTTGTGTTGGATTAATTATGCGCGCATTCTTGAAAATTATCCTCATCAAAAAGGAAATTTTTTATTTTCAATTTGCCATTGTTCCCAAAAGATAAAGAATTGCCATTCTAACAGCGACGCCATTTGTCACCTGCTCAAGTATAACGGAGTGTTCACTATCGGCGACATCTGATGAAAGTTCAACTCCGCGGTTTATCGGACCAGGGTGCATTATCAAAATTGGTTTACTTGCCTTTTCAAGGCGTTTTCTCGTTATTCCAAAAAATTTGTGATATTCCTGCAAAGATGGAATAAATGCTGAATTCTGCCTTTCAAGCTGTAACCGCAGAACATTCAAAACATCAACTTTCGGGATCACCTCGTCAATGTTATGATAAACTTCAACTCCAAGACTTTCTATATCTTTTGGAATAAGCGTTTCAGGACCACAAACGCTTACATTTGCACCAAGTGTTTTTAAACCAAATATATTTGACCTTGCAACCCTGCTATGTAAAATATCTCCAACTATACAAACATTTAAACCCTGAATATATCCAAATTTTTCTCTCATCGTGAAAATATCAAGTAACGCTTGCGTTGGATGTTCATGAGTTCCATCTCCAGCATTTATAACATTTGCATCTATTATCTTCGCAAGAAAATGTGGAGCGCCTGGGGACGAATGCCTTATCACAACTAAGTCAATTTTCATCGCCTCAATGTTTTTAACAGTATCTTTAAATGTCTCCCCCTTTGCTATGCTACTTCCGGCTGTTGTAAAATTAACAACATCGGCTGACAATCTACGCTCCGCAAGCTCAAAAGAGATACGCGTCCTCGTTGAACTTTCAAAAAATAAATTAACTATTGTTTTCCCCTGCAATGTTGGGAGCTTTTTGATAGGTCTTTCAAGAACCTCCTTAAATGAAACGGCTGTATTTAAAATTAACTCAATATCCTCCTTAGGCATATTTTCAAGCCCAAGAAGATGGCGACTTTTCAATTTCATTTTATGTTTCGCTCCTTTTATTTATACAAAAAAGCCGAAACCAAATGGTTTCGGCTTCAATCACCTTCAACTAAAAGAACCGAATCTTCTCCATCCACTTCTTTTAATTTAACCTTTACCCTTTCATTCAAACTTGTCTTTACCCTCTTCCCAACGAAATCAGCTTGAATTGGCAGTTCCCTACCACCACGGTCAATTAAAACGACAAGTTGAACTGTTTTTGGTCTCCCAAAATCCATCAACTCATCAAGAGCAGCTCTTACTGTCCTACCCGTAAAAAGAACATCGTCAACAAGGATTATATCTTTATCGTCGATGGCAAAATCAATTTCCGTCGTTTTAACTTCAGGTTGTCGCAATTTCAACCTCACATCATCTCGATAAAAAGTTATGTCAAGAATTCCAATCGGAATTTGATTGTTTTCAAGCTTTGAAATTTTTTCGGCAAGCCTTTTTGCGAGAAATTCACCCCTCGTCCTTATTCCAACGATTGCAAGATTTTTTGAACCTTTGTTTCTCTCAATGATTTCATGAGCTAATCTGTTAAGAGTCCGCTCAATATCCTCCGCATCCATTATTTTTTCTTTTACCTTCACCCTGCTCCAAGCATTAAAATTTTTGTAAAGATAAAAAGTTAAACCCAAAAAATCAAATATCTGGAGTTTCCCGACTTTTCTTGACAATTTTTCCCAAATGATGTATATTTATTTGCGCAAAAATAAAATTTCAACCGAAGTGTTTGAGAAGCTTGAAAAATTAAAAAAGCGATACGAAGAGCTCACAAATCTTCTGACGCAACCCGATATCGTCTCAAATTTCGAAACATACAAAACGCTCTCAAAGGAACACCACGAACTTTCTGAAATCGTTGAACTTTACAATAAATATCTTGAAACGCTGAAGACTTTAAACGAGACAAAGACATTTCAAAGAGAAATAACCGATCCAGAACTTAAAGAACTTGCACAGGAAGAGATAAATTCACTTCAAGAAAATCTCAAAGAACTTGAAGAGCAACTTAAAGAAGCTCTAATCCCCAAAGACCCAAACGACGCTAAAAATGCAATTGTTGAAATTAGAGCTGGAACCGGTGGTGAAGAAGCTGCGCTTTTCGCCGCAGATCTCTTCAGAATGTATTCAAAATATGCTGAAAAGAAAGGATGGAAGGTTGAAGTTGTGGATTTCAATGAAACAGGTCTCGGCGGATTTAAAGAAATAATTTTCTATGTCACCGGAAATAATGTCTACGGAACATTAAAATACGAAAGCGGGGTTCATAGAGTTCAAAGAGTTCCAATTACAGAATCAAGCGGAAGAATACATACATCTGCAGCAAGTGTAGTCGTCTTGCCTGAAGTGGAAGATGTTGAAATTGAAATAAATCCAGACGACTTGAAAATTGAATTCTACCGCGCAGGGGGTCATGGTGGACAAAATGTTAACAAAGTTGAAACCGCCGTCAGAATTACGCATATACCAACTGGGATCGTTGTTCAATGTCAGGATGAACGATCCCAATTCAAAAATAGAGAAAAAGCGATGAAAATTTTAAGATCGAGATTGTACGATAAAATGCTGATGGAAAAAGAAGCTGAACTTGTAGCACACAGAAGAAGCTTGGTCAAGACAGGCGACAGAAGTGAAAAAATAAGAACTTATAACTTCCCTCAAAACCGTGTAACCGATCACAGAATCAACCTGACGCTTTACAACCTCCAAGATGTCCTTGATGGAGAGCTTGACCCGCTGATTGAGGCATTGAAACTCGCCGATAAAAGGGAAAAACTTGAGCAGGGTTAAAAAGGATTTTACCTGAGCAAGTTAAACTTTGCATAAATATAAATTTTCAAAATATCGTCAGTTGGAATAAACAAAAGCGTTGGTCTTTTTACTTTAAATTCCGTTAAACTTATCTGAAACTCACCTTCAACTATAAGTGAGCTTTCCTCCCGCTTTACTCTTCCCCTCATAGTTATCTCCCTCGTTTCCCCATGAAATGTTAACAGCCCAACAACAACTATATTATCGCTTTCCAATCGCACATCTGTGCTTTTGAAACTTATAGTCGGATATTTCAACGCCTCAACAACCTCCATCATATGAGAATCACGGCTTGAATTTCCACTATTAAACTTAGCAACCTCAGCAACTGCTTCGGCTTTTAATATCTTACCCTGTTCAAAGTCAAATTCAATTAAAAACTTAACATCATTATTTACCGCCCTTACAGAATGAAGGGGATGTCGAAGAAAATATTGAACATAAGATACACCCCTTTCCGCTTCTATTAAAACATTTTGAGAAGGCGCCGTTGAAAATAAAAAAGTCAATAAAATAAATGCCGATAAAACTTTCATTCCTGCCTCCCACTGATTTATTTTCATTTAAAAAGTGCAACTACAATCATCGCCCCAGTTAAAGAAGCAAGCGTTATATAACCCGAAATTTGATGAATTTGCCTCAATCTATGTGCTTTATCTGGGTCTGAGGTTTTCTTTATGGATAATCCCAAAATTGGTGTCGAAATCATACCAGTGAAATGAACCCAAGCAAGTGCTTTATGAATTGAAATTGAACTTGTTTCTTTTTCGTGCCGGATAAGAGGTGGAGGGGAAAACAAAGCAAGCGAAGCTGTTAAATAATACGAAACTACAGTCGCTTTGACAAAATTTCTATGTTTGTTAATAAGCTCGTATTTGCCATTGAAAACTTGCTGTCCATAGTAAACCGTTCCTGTCATTAAACCAACCGTGATAAATCCACCCAGCTGATGAAGAGACAACATCGTTCTTCTTAACCTCAATTCTTTTTCTCTTGATTCAAATGTAAGAGGTGCAACCCCAACGAGTCTAAACAATCCTTGCTTACCCCACAGTGTTTTTTCAACTAAGCTTAACTTCTTGGGTAGTAAATCAAATGAGGCGGTATCTGACTGGGAATACAAAAATTGAACAAAGAAAAAGAGAAGCATTAAAACAAAGCCCAAGCGCATAGCACCTCCGTAATTTTTTAAAATTAACTCAAAAGTTTTAACACCCCCAAAATAGAAGCTGTTCCATTCACTCCCACCTCAAAGCTTCAGATGGGTCAATGCTTGCTGCTCTTTTTGCAGGATAATAAGACGCAAGCGAACAAAGGAAAATTGCAGCGAGTCCGACTGCAATAAAATCTGTTAACCTCATTTCAACTGGAAGAGATGGGATTATATAAACAGTTGGATCGAGCGGGAAGATATGATATTTCTCTTGAATGTAACAAACAATAAAACCAATCAAACTTCCAACGCTTGCCCCAGCTATTCCAATTATAATCCCCTCAAACATAAAAATTCTAACTATATCCGAGCTTTTCGCGCCCATCGCCTTTAAAATTCCAATGTCCCTCGTTTTTTCAATAACCGACATGGTCAGGGAACCCAATATGTTAAAAGTCGCAACTAAAATTATTAACGACAATATAACATACGCAGCCCATCTTTCAATTTGCATCACCGAATATAAATCCTTGTGAAGGTCATACCATGTTTTAACTTGAAACTCATCCCCAAGCCGTGATTGAATTATTTTCTTAACATTTTCAGATTTATCAATGTCATAGAGGCGAATCTCAACACCATTTATCTTCCCCCTCATGTCAAAAAGCCCCTGCGCAGATTTAAGCGATATAAATGCGTAATATCCATCGTAATCTTTATTGTTTGATTCAAATATCCCAGAGACGATAAATTTTTTTACATTCGGTTGAACCAATCCAAACATAGATGAAAAACTTGGGCTAATTAGCGTCACGGTGTCACCAAGAAGAGCGTTTAATCTATCAGCTATCGTCAACCCAAGAATAATTTTAGGCAGTCTATCACCATCTGAGAGATCGAAGTTTCCAAGAACTAACTTGCTGGGTAGCCCCGAAACGAGATGTGCTTTTTCAGGATCTATGCCCTTCACATACAAAACTCGGTTATTTCTATCCGAGATTAACATTGCCTTGCTTATAACAAAAGGAGCATATCCTTTAATTTGGCTTATATCAGATATTGCTTCGTCTATCTTTTTTAAATCCTCAGCGCTTAAACTTAACTTTTTTTCGATCCTTATATGCGGATCAAACTCAATAAGAATTTTCGTGACAAGTCCATTGAAACCATTGAAGATAGAAAGGACAATTATAAGTGCTGAAACGCCAATGGTGACCCCTATAAACGAGATCAAACTTATAATTGAGACAAGAGTTATTTTTCTTTTCGAGCGAAGGTATCTCCACGCGATAAAGGTTGTAAAAGGAAATTTTAGCATACTATCGGCATTCGCTTTAAAGAAAGTAAATTCATTAAAAAGCAGGTAGCCACTTTTTCAAGTGGCTACCTTGATTAAATTTAATAATTTCCAGCGTAAACCGACAATTTAATTGTATTTTTTCTATTCACACTCACCCACGCCTTTCCATCGGCGACCAAGCGATCGCGCACCTGTTGGGGGGTAGCGTTGGGATTTCCTGATAGATAAAGGGCAGCTGTTCCAGCAACATGGGGAGCAGCCATTGATGTTCCACTAAGGGTTGCGGTTGAACTACCGATATAAGTTGATAAAATTCTAACACCCGGAGCATTTATATCAAGCAATGAACCCCAGTTTGAAAATGTTGCAAACTTATTTGACTCATCGTAAGCTCCGACCGTGATCGCTTCTTTAACATGGGCAGGGCTGTAAAACTTTGCATCTTGTCCATCATTTCCAGCTGCAATTGTGTAAACGACCCCAGCATTAATTGAGTTCACAACTGCATAATCAAGTGAATTATACGAGGTTCCCGTTCTCGCCCCAAGGCTCATATTTGCAACCATCGGAAGATTTGGATTGTTAAGCTTTTGCTGCGTTACAAAATCAACACCAGCAATTACATTTGAAAACGACCCAGAACCATCATCACCAAGAACCTTAACAGCAAAAAGCTCAACACCTGGCGCAACGCCAACAACATAACTATCGTTATCCTTAGCCCCAACTATTCCAGCAACATGTGTACCATGACCATTTCCATCATCAGCTGTTCCCTTCCCTGTGAAGTCAACACCACCGACAACATTTAAATCAGGATGATTTAATTGGATTCCGGTGTCAATCACATAAACCCTAACACCATTTACGCTTCCACTTCCATCGCCAGCCTTTGTTGAACTTATATCGGCATCAATTCTATCGATCCCCCACGGCAACGTTTGAGCAAAAGCATAAACAATTCCATCTTCTTCAATGTAACTTATTCTTGGATCGCTCCGCAAAGCGATGAGTTTATCATCAGGGATTTCCGTGGCAAAACCCTTGATTGTATAGCGATAAACATGCTCAAGATTTAAGCCGTAAGTTGATGCAATTTCACCTGCGATTCTGTTAACAGTTTCAGCAACGCTTTTGAAATCACCTTTTGGCAAGACATTTTCCTTGAAAACAACAATATACCTTCCCGGGATCGTATTTTCTGCTGATTTTATAACCGGCGCAAGCCCCTGCTGCTGTGTTTGATTAAACTGCTCTTGCTCAAACGGTTGACTACATCCCGAAATTAAACCGATTAAAAATGAAATAGCTAAAATTAAAGACAATGCGAAGATAGCGTTTTTCTTCATTTTACCTTAAGTTTTTATTTGTTGTTATCTAAAATTAAAAGCCCAGCCTTAAAGGCTGGGCGAAGGCGAAACCATCAAACTATTTTTACCTCGTCGGCAAGGTGTAAAGAACGCCAACCCCAACATCTAAATAGTGTTTTGTCCCCACAACAGCTGAATACTTAACAGTTCCAAGAATTTTCACCTCCGGCGTTGCGCTATAGGCAACAAATCCTCCAACCCCACCAGTAATCTTTGTTTCACTCTTTGGCTTGCTGACAAAGGCAAGTCCCAACTCGCCCAAAGCACCAAGGCTAACCTTGTCTTGAGTGTAAGCAGTGTAGCTCAAACCGTACTTAACTGGAATGAATGCATACTCTGCGGATTGATCTTCCTTTGGAAATGTCGTGTAGCCAACAGAAAGTTGACCAGCAAATCCTTTCACCTTCAAAAAGCTTTCAGGAACATCATAGCGATAATAAACAGCGCCACCGAAGCCAACCGTCGGCTTTGCAGTACCGTATCCAAGAGCTAATCCAGCTCCAATCTCTCTTGATAAAGCGACACTGCTTACTAACAAAGTTAAAGCTAAAAATAAAAAGAGCCCTCGCATATTAACCTCCATTTATTTTTTGTTTTTGTTTATTTTTTTACCACACCACTATTATACAAAATTTAAAAATAAAAGTCAAGGGGTGGTGGGTTTTTAAGGCGTCA
>JBKBWH010000067.1:0-8306 GCA_046289115.1 Candidatus Kryptonium sp. | reverse complement strand
CATGATGACAAATAAAGAAAAACCAAAACGCTCAATAATTTTCGTCCTATTTGCTGCAGAGGAACAAGGTTTGCTTGGGTCAAAATTTTTTGCCTCGCATCTCCCAGTGCCTGAAGAAAACATCGTAGCAATGTTTAATTTTGATATGGTTGGGCGTGGGAATGGCGATATAAACATTGCTGGAACAGAAAATTTTCCAAAGATGTGGGAAATAATCAAAGAATTTTTCCCCGAAAATAAACTCAAAAATCTCGGCAAATTCCGCGCGGGTGCAAATTCAGACCATTATCCATTTCAAGAGCGTGGAATTCCCGCCTTCTTCTTTATATCCGCAGGTCAACATCCAGAATATCACCGAACCGATGACACAAACGATAAAATTCAACCCTTTGTCCTCGGCGAAGTTGGAAATACAGCATACGATGTAATCCTTGGGCTTGCTAATTATCCCCAAAGCCTAAAGAAAAAAGATAGATATGTTGACTATATTTATAGTAATGCACAAACCGTACTTTATATCCAACTCAGCCCAGATTCTCTAACAAAGGATTGGCTTTACAACCTTCGGAGGATATGTAAAAGTGATGGCATTGAAGCCGTCACCATTGAACTCAACTCAAAAAACATCACCGATATCTTCAGGACAATTTACTTGGTTGATTCATTGGCAACGCGAGACTACAAATTTTTTAATCTTGTTTCAAATAGGTTTGATTTCATCACATCGCCAGATGTCTTAAACATAATTTTCTCAGCCAAAGCTGAAACCTTTTCGAATTTGCCGCAATCCTTGCCAATTTTATCAAAGTCGGGATTAAAACTTATTGTTTTTGATGAGCAAACTAAAATTGAAAATGTTAAGAGCGTTGTTGACATCGTAAATGATTTTTATTTTGATATAACTCCAGTGCTAAAAGGAAACACAAATCAAAATTTTAATTTCAAGAAAACATCTATAGTTTTGGATCCTGACACAGTTGTGGATAAAGAAATGTTTTTCTACACATTCACCAATCGCGAAAAATTTATTTCAATGGTCGATTTTATCAAGCCAGAAAAAATATTCGTAAGTTTACCTCCGCAAGAATCAAAAATTTTGATCTCAAATCTGCGTGAGAAGGGATGGGACATCAAAAAAATTCAAAAAATTTTCGGCAGAAATCTTTACAGACTTTTAAAATAAATTTTAGAGCAAACCATGGTGAAAAAAATTAAATTTCTTTTTGCTTCATTGATACTAGCATTTAACCTCTTTTCCCAAAGCCCTGAGCATAGGGGCGTGTGGTATGTCCCGAGAGATGGAAATGCCTATAAGACAAAACCGAAGATCGCAGCAGATATGGATAGCATAGCGAGAAATAATTTTAACGCAGTTTATGTCCTCGTTTGGGCAAGGGGTTACCCACTTTTTAAAAGTGAAGTTTTTTATAGAGAAACGGGGCTCTATACCGATCCTCAACTTGGCGATAGAGACTTACTTCAAGAGATGATCGCAGAGGCACATAGAGCTGGACTTGAGGTTTACGCGTGGTTTGAATACGGATTTATTGGAGGTTGGGGTGGATATTTACCGGGAAACAGCGGAAAAGGTAAGATTTTCGATGTTCATCCTGAGTGGCTCGCAAAAAGAAATGACGGGACAGATGCTGGCTCATCGGAGGATCAAATAACACGAAGTTTCTACTGGATGGCTCATGCTAATCCAGATGTTCAAAATTTTTTGATTCAACTAATCCTTGAAATGATAAAAAAATATGATCTTGACGGCTTTGAGCTCGACAGAATTCGCTACCCCGACCCAAATTGCGGATATGACAGCGTAACAGTTGAAATTTACAAGCAGGAACATAACGGGACTCCACCACCATATGATTACAATAACAGCGAATGGAAAAACTGGAGAATTCAAAAATTAAATCAATTTGCAAAGGCTGTTTACGATTCCGTAAAATTTTATAGAAGTGATATTAGGCTTACAAACGCAGTCGGAGTCAGCCCAGATTGGGCAAAATCTGAAAAACTTCAAGATTGGGTGACTTGGATAAACAACGGTTGGCTTGATTATGTTGAGCCGATGAACTATAGAAGTACAGCAAGTCAATTTATCTCCGAGTGTGTGAACATCTTTGGAAAAGTTAGAGATAAAAATAAAATCCTATTTGGAATTAGCAGTCAAAATGTGCCAACCTCAGAATTTTTAAAGATGATCCAATATGTAAGACAACAGAACTTGAAGGGCTTCGTTGTCTGGTATTACGGCTCTCTTTCCGATCACCTGGACTCATTAAAAACACTACTTAACACAAAAGTACCTGTCCCAGATAGACCTGAAAATTGGAGGATTCCAGCCATCATAGTCGACGACGCTGATACGAACAATGTCTTCTATTCTAACGGTTGGGTAAATCAATCTGCTTATGTCCACTGGGGCGATAGATATCTTGCGACACAATCAAATTCAGAGTGGATAGAATATTATGCTGATATCCCGGAAGATGCTTATTATGAACTTTACGCTTTCGTAGTTCGCTCAACCTCAAAAAACGCAGTTTACTATGTCTATGACTCATCAGGTGTGGAAAAAAGATTTACAGTTGATCAAACTAATCAATACATCTATGATGGGTGGTATAAAATTGGTGATTTTTATTTTAAGAAAGGCAGGAAGAAAATATTAAAGATGACAAGCGAAAACTTAAACACGCCTGGGTTTATGACGGCTGACGCAGTGATGTTAATTTTAAACCGACGTCTGACGCCACTTATAACCTCAATAAAAGATGGAAAAAGCAAACTCATACCAAAAAACTTTGAAATAAATATCTATCCCAACCCTTTCAATTCAAAGACAAATATAAGCATTTCATTACCGTTTGATTCATTTTTAAAGGTCGATATTTACAATGTGCTGGGGCAAAATCTTTTTAATTTAGCCAGTGGGAAATTTTTTGCCGGGAAACACACATTTACATTTTCGCCGGAAGCATCTGCTTCCGGCGTTTACTTTCTTAAAACCATGATAAAATCTGAACAAATGCCCGAGGTATATACATCTTTCAAAAAACTTGTCCTGTTAAAATAAATTCTTGGCAAATTAACCAAATAGTTTATAAAAAACCCCAACCGCTTGCTTTACATCTTCCATTGAGACATCAAGATGAGTGACAGCACGAATTTTCATATAACTTCCTGAACTTAACAATACGCCGTTATCTTTTAGCATTTTCAAAATTTCATCAGGCGTTTTACCTGTCCTTTCAACGCCGATTATGACGATATTAGTTTGAACAGTTTCAAGGTTTATATCAAAAACTTTCAATTTTGAAATTTCCGCCGCAAAAAACCTTGCCTTTTGATGGTCTTCTTTCAATCTATCAATATTGTGTTGAATTGCATAAATTCCAGCCGCTGCTAAAATTCCAACTTGTCTCATCCCACCACCAAAAATTTTTCTATATCTCCTGACCTTTTCAATAAACTCCTTATCACCCGCAACGACGGAGCCAACAGGAGCACCAAGACCTTTAGAAAGGCAAACGAGCACGGAATCAAAATATTGTGCGTATTCCTTCGGGTTTATACCAGTTGCAACGCAAGCATTCCACAATCGAGCACCATCGAGATGCATTTTAATCCCATTCTCGAGCGCAAACTCGCGAATTCTCTTTATTTCCTCAATAGGATAAATCGTCCCTCCCGCGCGATTGTGAGTATTCTCAAGGCAAATAAGGCGTGTCCTTGGCATATAATATGCCTTCGGTCTTACAGCCATCTTTATCTGGTCAACAGTTATAACGCCGTGCTTACCCTGAATTGGATAAAGTTGAACACCCGAAAGCATTGATGGAGCTGCGGTTTCGTAATTCATTATATGTGATTCAGCCTCAACGATTACTTCATCCCCTGGCTCGGTGTGAGCTTTTATCGCAGTTTGATTCCCCATAACACCACTTGGCACAAAAAGAGCGGATTCTTTTCCCAAAAGTTCAGCAACCATCTCTTGGAGTTTGTTAACAGTTGGGTCTTCACCAAAGACATCATCTCCAACTTCCGCCTCCATCATAAACCTTCTCATCTCTGGCGATGGTTTCGTAACAGTATCGCTTCTTAGATCAATATATTTTTGCATCTTAAAGCCCATTTTAATTTTTTAAAAATCACCGGGGGCAAACTTTGCCCCCATTTGTAAGTTCAAAATAGTCCAATTATATTTCCATGTTCATCAACATCCATGTTAAAGGCAGATGGATTCTTTGAAAGCCCTGGCATAAGCATTATATCACCGCAAATTGCAACAACGAAACCAGCGCCTGCAAATAAGCGAGCATCTGTCACAGTCAAAGTCCAACCCTTTGGAACACCGACAAGCTTTGGATTATCACTTATTGAGTTTGGCGTCTTCGCAATACAGACCGGAAGATGATCATAACCATGCTCTATATATTTTTCGAACTTCTTCATTGCTTTTCTTTCAATATAAACATCATCAGCACCGTAAATTTCAGTTGCAATAAGTTTTATTTTCTCGATTAACGGAACAGATAACCTGTAAAGAGGTTTGAAATCAGATGAAGAAGTTTTAGTTATTTTGACGATCTTTTCAGCTAATTCAATACCGCCTTCCCCACCTTTTGTAAAGAACTCCGTAACGGAGCATTCAACCCCAAGCTCAGCGCATTTTTCTTTGATCAAATCAATCTCAACTTCCAAATCCGTTTCGAACTTATTTATTGAAACAACAGCAGGAACACCAAACTTGCGGATATTTTTTACATGGAACTCAAGATTTTCAAGCCCCTTTTTGAACTTTTCAACTGTGAAATCATCTCTGGATTTTATTCCACCGTGATATCTTATAGCTTTAGCCGAGACGACTATGACTGCAGCATCCGGCTTAAGGCGATGGATTTGAGAAACTATATCAAAAAATTTCTCAGCCCCGAGATCAGAGCCAAATCCAGTTTCGACGACAACGTAATCGGCAAGTTTAAGTGCAATTTTATCCGCTATAACACTATTAGTCCCATGAGCTATATTCGCAAATGGTCCACCATGAATTATTGCCGGTGTATGTTCTGTAGTTTGCACAAGGTTCGGCATTATTGCTTCGTTAAGTAAAACCATCATCGCCCCACACGCTTTTAAATCTCTCGCTCTCACAGGTTTTCCGTCAAGGTCATAACCGATTACAATCTCACATAATCTTCGTTTTAAGTCCGTCCTTGAACTTGCCATACATAGAATCGCCATAGTCTCAGATGCAGCTGTAATTACAAATCCAGATTCCCGCGGGACGCCATTTACTTTACCACCCAGACCTATCACGATATGACGCAAAGCCCTATCATTCATATCAATTGTCCTTTCCCAAGTGATGTTGTTAACATCAATCCTTAACTCGTTTCCATGGTGAATGTGAGCGTCAATTAAAGCTGCAAGCAGATTATGAGCTGAGGCGACCGCATGGATATCCCCATTGAAATGAAGATTGATGAGTTCAGATGGGATAACTTGCGATTTTCCACCACCCGTAGCTCCACCTTTAATTCCGAAAATAGGTCCAAGGGATGGTTCCCTTAAAGTGACAATTGATTTCTTACCAATTTTGTTTAACGCCTGGCTTAAACCAATTGATGTTAAGGTTTTACCCTCGCCCGAAGGAGTTGGGGTTATTGCAGTAACAATTATTAATTTGCCATCCAGCCTATCCTTTAATTTTTCCATCACCTCAAGTCGAATTTTCCCTGTAAATTTTCCGTAATACTCAAAATCATCGTCGGTTAACCCGATTTGCTCCATTATGTGCTTGATGTGGAGTGGTTTAACTTTCTCCTCAACTACAATTGAATTTTGTGCCATTTTTTCATCGCATTTTTATTTTTAAATAAAAAATCCCGACTTTTGGTCGGGATTTAAATTTTTAAACTCCGTTAAAGCATAAACAGGTGCTTTTGTGATTTATAAATCTATGCCGAAAGCTTCTGCTCGTTATAGATGAAAATAGGTTCAGCCCTCTCATAAATTGTCTCTTTTGTAATTATACATTTTGAAATTGGTTGCTCTTTAAGTTTAGAGGGCAACTCAAACATTATATCAAGCATAATTTCTTCAATTATTGCTCTCAAACCTCGAGCTCCTGTTCCACGCTTTAATGCTAAATCAGCAACTGCTTCAAGCGCATCAGGTTCAAATTCAAGCTCAACCCCATCGTACTCAAATAATTTCTTATACTGTCGCACAATTGCATTCTTCGGCTCAGTCAAAATCCTTATCAAAGCATCTTTCGACAGCGAATGAAGCGTCGCTATCACGGGAAGACGCCCTATAAATTCGGGGATAAATCCAAATTTCAAAAGATCTTCAGGTTCAACCAACGGTAAAAGTTCATCTATCATTTCATTCTTATCCCCACGGATTTCGGCTGTAAAACCAATCGAATTTCTATTCACTCTATTTGCGATGATCTTTTCAAGTCCTTCAAAAGCCCCTCCACAGATGAAAAGTATGTTCTTTGTGTTGATATAAATTAAACTTTGCTCAGGATGTTTCCTCCCACCTTTGGGCGGGACACCGGAGATTGTGCCCTCGAGAATTTTTAAAAGCGCCTGTTGAACACCTTCGCCCGAAACATCACGGGTTATTGAAGGACTGCTCGTTTTCCTTGCAATCTTATCTATCTCATCAATGTAAACTATACCACGCTCAGCCCTTGAAACATCGTAATCAGCATTTTGCAAAAGATAAAGAAGTATAGTTTCAACATCATCACCAACATAACCAGCCTCCGTAAGAGTTGTGGCATCTGCAATCGCAAATGGAACATCAAGGATTTTTGCAAGCGTTTGGGCAAGAAGCGTTTTACCAGTGCCAGTTGGACCTATCAAAAGTATATTGCTCTTTTCTATCTCAACATTATCAACCAAATTTTTCACATGGTTATTTGACTCAAGATTGTTTTCAATCCTTTTATAATGATTGTAAACCGCAACGGATAAAATCTTTTTTGCTCTTTCCTGCCCAATCACATACTCATCAAGAGCCTTCTTTATGGCAACCGGCGTGAGCGGTATCCTACTGTTTTTATTACGAGATGAATAAGCTGACATATTGCTTCTTAAAATATCAACCGACTCGCTCACGCAAATATCACAAATATAAACATCGGGTCCAGCGATCATACTTCCAACCTCATCAATACTACGCCCACAAAATGAACAAGTCGGCCTTACCCTAAACTCTGGTTTTTCTGACATTTACCTTTACCTCTTTTTTGTTGACATTACCTCTCTTTTTACAAGTATCTGATCAATTATACCGTATTCCTTCGCCTCTTCAGCAGACATATAGTAATCGCGATCTGTATCCTTTTCTATTTGTTCGATCGGTCTTCCGGTGTGCTTTGCCAGTATCTCATTTATCTTTTTCTTCATTCTCAAAATTTCCTCTGCTTGGATTCTTATATCTGCAGCTGTTCCCTGAACTCCGCCCCATGGTTGATGGATCATAATTCTTGAATTTGGAAGAGCAGTCCTTTTCCCTTTAGCTCCGCCTGCAAGTATAACAGCAGCCATGCTCGCAGCCATACCAATGCAAATAGTTGCAACATCAGGTTTTATATATTGCATTGTATCATAAATCGCAAGCCCCGCTGAAATCACACCACCTGGGCTATTTATGTAAAGATAAATATCCTTATCTGGATCCTCCGACTCAAGAAAAAGCAATTGGGCAATCACTAAACTTGCAACCGTATCATCAATAGGTGTCCCTATGAAAACAATCCTCTCTTTTAAAAGTCGTGAAAAAATATCGTACGCCCTTTCACCCCTGCTTGTCTGCTCAACAACAATAGGAACAAGTTGATCATAAATCTTGGTGCTCATAACCAGTCAATTAATTTTGTTTTTACATTAAACAAATTTTTCAACAACCTTGACCTTATCTTTCAAAAACTGCAAAACCTTTCTATTCAATATCTTTTCCCTTATATGCTCCGACCTCTTGTAAAATGAAATAAGCTTTTCTTTCTCAATCCCAATCTCAGCCGAATCTTCCTCAGCCAACTTTTCAAAATCCTCATCCGTCACCTCAATCCCTTCAATCTGCGCGATCCTGTTTTTTATAATATACCACTTAGCATTAAAAAAAGCATCTGCTCTCCTCCTTTGCCTGAAAAATTGTTCGTCAAAATTTTGTGGCAATTTACCATCTGGATATTTGCTTCTTTCCTCATCAAGCATACTTTGAATGAAATCTTCAACTAAACTTTTAACCTCAATACAATTTTTCGGTGTAATTATTTTTAG
>JBKBWH010000066.1:0-8487 GCA_046289115.1 Candidatus Kryptonium sp. | reverse complement strand
CTCTTATCTTATGGCCTTTGGGATGAAGACATATGGTTTTATGAGATGACATCGACCTGGCTCGAAGAAGCTGTTTTTGATGATGTGAATGATTATTACGCGTATATACCACGCTTTTTTAAATCCACAAGCACGCCAATTTATTTTCATGATGGATATGACCTTGTTGTGCTTGGGATATTTTTACAGGCAAGATTTACACACAAGGTGATTGTAAAAGCTTGGGAAAACATTAGAAATTATCCGCCTATCGCAGCGCTTGAGTTCAGTTTGAATTCATTTAACAGTAGTTTAAAGCGCGAATTTGTTGAGTTTTCGCTGTGGAATTACTACACCGGGAGTAGGGCAAGGTCGAGATATTACAAAGAGGGAGCCAATTATCCAGAGGTGAGGTTTGAAACAACACAACCTATATTTATAACCTCAAATGAGGCATCGATAAATAACTCCGCAGGGGCACTTTCAACACAGTATTATATGTTTATATGGCGAAGCGATACGATCGTTGCGATAATTTCAAATGTGAATTTGAATTCAGCTTTAGCTCGCTCTAATGATGAATTTATCTTTCAATATCACATAACGGCAGGCTCTTACAGTGAAGGTTATACGCCCATTGGTAATGGGTTGAGAGCGAGATTAAAAGTTTCTGATTTTGATAATTGGGGAAGTTTGAATATTTTAAACTCACAAATTGCGTTTGCTAAAACCGACGATGTTTTTCCCAATCCGTTTTATGCTGATGGAGTTGAAAAAATTTTAATCCCAGTTGACGCTGGAACTGAAGAGGTTGAAATGAAAATTTTCACCGTTGATTTTGATCTCGTTTACTCTGGAAAGTTTAAGCCTGAATTTAACTTTGGTAATTACTTCGTAAGTTGGAATGGTAAAAATAGCTCGGATGAAATTGTGAAAACTGGGGTTTATATTTATTTTATTCGCTCTGGAAGTGGTGAGAGGGTTGGAAAATTTGTGTTGATAAGGAAATAATGAGAGTTTTGGGAACTATGGAATTTAAATTAATAGGCAAGGACATAAAGAAAAGTTTTGGTCGGTTGCTTGTTTTTGATTCAATAAACTTTGAACTCACCATTAATTCATCGCTTGCCATTGCTGGTAAGAATGGCTCGGGTAAGTCGACGCTTCTTAAAATAATAGCTGGACTTTTAAGTCCAAGCTCGGGTGAGGTAATTTATCAAATTAACGGAAAGAAAATTGATAAGCTTGATTGGTTCAAGTTTGTTGGTTTTGTTGCACCTTATCTTCAACTTTATGATGAATTTACTGGTTATGAAAATCTTGAGATACTTGCCAAGATAAGAGGTGTTAAGGATTACAGGCGAAAGATTGAAGATATTTTAGAGCGTGTGAATCTTTATTCCCGTCGCAATGATCTTGTGCGTGGATATTCATCAGGTATGAAACAGCGACTTAAATATGCCTGCGCCCTTCTCCATGAACCAATCGTACTTATACTTGATGAACCGACTTCAAATCTTGATCCTGAAGGTGTTGAGATGGTTTGGGCTATAGCCGAGGAGCAGAAAAAGAAAGGGATTTTAATTGTTGCGACAAATGAGCCTGAAGAACTTAAGATATGTGATGAAGTTATAAATCTTGATGAGTTAAAACTAAAAGCGAAAAGGCAAATTGTTAAGTAGCATTTGGGCTATATTTTTAAAAGATTTGAAATCAGAACTTAGGACAAGGTATGCTCTAAATGCCTTGCTTATGTTTGTGGTTGTAACTATCTCGATGATTTTATTTGCAACTGCGGGTGAAGTTATAAGCGGTGAATTACTTTCTGGTTTATTGTGGGTTGTTATATTTTTCTCTGCTATGTCAGGACTTTCAAGGACATTCGTAAGTGAAGAAGATAGGGGAACGGTTATTTTCTTGCAGCTTGCGGCTCGTCCCAGTGTTGTGTACTTTGGGAAATTACTTTTTAATCTTGTTTTAATTCTTGGGATTAATTTTTTTGTGGTTATAGCGTATCTTCTTACGATGGAAGGTTTTAAAATAAAAAGTTTCGATGTTTTTCTCGCTGGTTTGATTCTTGGAAGTTTAGGACTTGCTTCTGCTTCAACTATAATTGCAGCAATAATTGCAAAAGCAAATGTAAAGGGAACGCTTTACCCAGTGCTATCTTTTCCAGTGCTTTTGCCCCTTCTGATCACCACAATAAATATGACCCAGCTTTCAATTGAAGGAGCAAAGCTTGTTGAAACATTTGGACATTTGAGGATTTTGTTTTCTTATTTTGCCGTTGTTGTGATTGCATCGTATCTTTTATTTGATTATATTTGGAAGGAATAAGTTGTGTGTCTTTTTTGTTATTCTTATTGAAGTTGTGCTGAAAATTTGGACATAAATTATCTCAGGTTTGTGTGAGTTTTGAATAAATATTGGCGTTTTTAGAGTGGCATATGAATTGATATAAGAAGTTGTAAAAACATAACGAGAGAGCTGATGGTTTGGAAATTCTTGCTTGGTTTATATATAGCAATAATTACAGTTCTTGCATTTGTTATCCCAATTGGTTTCATACCCGGACTTGGTGAAAGAGCAAGGATTATTTTTCTACATGTGCCATCCGCTTGGTTGAGCGTAATTGCTTTCTTTGTGGCGATGCTTTACGCAATTCGTTATCTTAAATCGAAAAACATATATGAAGATGTTAAATCCGTTGCTTCAGCTGAACTCGGATTTTTATTTTGCTTTGTGACAACTGTAACTGGTTCAATTTGGGCGAAATTTAATTGGGGTTCCTTCTGGAATTGGGATCCGCGCGAAACATCTATATTCGTCCTTCTCTTGATCTATGGTGCTTATTTTGTGTTAAGGTCCGCGATCGATGTTGAAGAAAGAAAGGCGACGCTTTCGGCGGTTTATTCAATAATTGCTTTTGTCACCGTTCCTTTCTTTATCTTTATAATGCCGAGAATTATGCCTGGACTTCACCCAGGCTCTAAGGGCGACCCTGAGGGTGCAGGACCCGTTGTGACTTTTAAAATGGATCCAAATATGAGAATTCTTTTCTTCGCTTCCTTGCTTGGATTTACACTTGTTTATCTGTGGATGTTCAAGCTTAGGTCAAGGACGGAAATTTTGAAAATTAAAATTCAAAACAAAATATATCAGGAGGTTTAAAATTGGGAGTGTATGAATTTCTTGAGAAAAATTCAATTTATCTTGTTTTGATCATCGCTTTAATTGTTTGGTTATCTGTTTTTGTTTACCTTTTAAGGGTTGATGTTAAGTTAAAAAAGCTTGAAGATGAATTTGCGAAGCTTGAAAACAAAGAGGAAGTCGAAAAATGAAGCTTAAGATTGTCGTTGGTTCAATTTTAATTGCTGGATTTATAATTTTTGGGGCATATTCTTTTATAGAAAGTAATGTTAAGTATGTGACGATAGAGGAAGCAAAGAAAACAAATAAGAAGGTCCAGATCGTCGGTGAGTGGGTGAAAGAAAAGGAAAGTTATTACGATACGCGAACCAATAAATTTATTTTCTATCTCAAGGATGACAATGGCGATGTTGTTAAAGTCATTCATAACGGTGTGAAACCAAATAATTTTGAAATCGCATCACATGTCGTTGTAAAAGGTCGTTATGTTGATGGGACATTTGAATCCAGCGAAATTTTAACGAAGTGTCCATCAAAATATCAATCGCCTGAGGCTTTGAAAAAATATGAAAACTAAACTTATGAGGGAAAAATGCTTGGAAGAATTTTAATATATATCGCTTTTGCGACATCCCTTTTTTCTATGATCGCATATTATCTTTCTTTCAGGGGCAGAAAATCTTTGATTCAAAAGGCGAGGTTAAGTTATCATATATCAGCGGTTTTTGTGATATTCGCTTCCGCTTTTTTGCTGTATCTAATTTTAACGCATCAATTTCAGTATACCTATGTTTGGAGTTATAGTTCAACCGATTTATCAACTCCTCTTTTAATTTCAACCTTTTATGCTGGTCAAGAGGGAAGTTTCCTGCTTTGGACATTTTTTGTGGCAGTGCTTGGGTTGTTTTTAATGAGCTATTCCAAGCGCAATGGATACGAGTCGGAGGTTATGAGCGTTTATTCACTTGTTAAAGTTTTTCTTTTGTTGATTTTAGTCATTAAGAGCCCGTTTGAGTATGTGTGGGAGACATGGCCAGATCAAGTCCGGGAAGGATTTGTGCCGCCGGAAGGGCGGGGTCTCAATCCTTTGCTTCAAAATTTCTGGATGGTGATTCATCCGCCTATAATTTTTATAGGATTTGCTGCAATGATGATACCGTATTCACATGCGGTAGCTGCGCTTTTAAGACGAGAATATCTAACTTGGGTTAAACCGGCGATGCCTTGGACGATTTTCGCTGCTTTAACGCTTGGAGCTGGGATTGCAATAGGTGGTTTTTGGGCATACGAGACGCTTGGATGGGGCGGATTTTGGGGATGGGATCCAGTTGAAAATTCATCTTTGGTCCCATGGCTTATCGCGGTTGGGACAATCCATACAATGTATGTTCAAAGAAGAACGGGAGCTTTCGCTCGGTGGAATTTGGGAATGTCGATTTTGGCGTTTATCCTTGTTTTATATAGCACCTTTTTGACAAGAAGTGGTGTCCTTGGCGATACATCAGTTCATTCGTTTGTTGATCCTGGGATGTGGGTTTATTTGCTTTTAATTTTGCTTATTTTAACGTTTTCATTTATCGGCTTTGGTTTGTTATTTGTTAGAAGAAAGGAAATACCGAAGGTGAAAGTGGAATCTGACCTTCTTTCGAGGGAATATAACTTGTTCCTCGCTTCCGCTTTGCTTGTAATAATCGCTGGTTTTGTAATAGTTGGGACATCTTCACCGATCATAACTAAAATTTTGCAAGGCAAAGCAAGCGCCGTTGATATATCATATTATAACAAAACAACGCTCCCACTTGGAATCATAATGGCTTTATTGATTGGGCTTGCTCAAACTATGTGGTGGAGGAAGACAAATCCAGAGGCTTTAATGAAGTCGCTCTTATTCCCAACAGCTGCTGCAACTGTTTTCACATCAATTTTGATAGTTGCTGGGGTTAGGGAAATTTTGATGGCTTTGTTCGTTCTCACTTCTTCTTTCGCTTTCTTTGTTAGTTTAAGAATTGCTTATAAAATTGCCCGTGGAAACCCGAAGTATATTGGTGCTTATTTGACTCATATAGGCGTAGCTCTTTTCTTCCTTGGGGTTATCGCTTCAACAAAGTACGATAAGACGCAGGTTATTTCTTTGCCTAAGGATCAATCAATTAATGTTTTTGGATATAAATTAACATACATCGGGAACCAGAAAATTGACAAAGAGAAAGTAGCATATAATGTTAAAGTTGAAAAAGATAGCGATTCATTCATCGCTCCGCTACAAATGTATTTTAGTGAATACAATCAGGGTGTGATGAGGCATCCTTACATTTTTAGTCTGCTCAACTATGATATATTTAACAATCCTAATCTGCTGGCTTTTCTTGTTAAAAATACGCTTACGAATGATCTTTATCTTTCTCCAATGAGTTTGGAAAAAAGCGGTGGATTTAATCCGCATGCTACTGGCGATTTAATTATACTTGATAAAAATCAAGAAAAAGTCGTTGGGGATTATACATTAAAGTTTATCCGTTTTGATATGACTTCGGAAGATATGGCCAAGATGATGGGTGGGCAAGATTTTGCAATAGGTGCTGTCATTGAAGTAACATACAAAGGAAAGAAACAGCAAGTTATTCCGAAGATTTACTATAGAAATAATGTGCCTATGCCTGAGCCAATTAAAGTTGGGGATAAACAATTAACATTTGTAAATCTCAATGTTGAATCAGATCAAATTGCAGTAAGTTTGAGATCAAATGGTGCTATTCCTGAATTTCAAGATGAGCCTGTGGAGGTCCTTGTGATTGAAGCGAGCGTGAAGCCATTTATAAATCTTGTTTGGTTTGGCGTTTTAGTTATTCTTGCTGGATTCGTGGTTTCAATGGTTAGGCGGATATCCGAGGTAAGAAAATAGGGGTTATTCCCATACCTAAAAATTTTTCAAAAGGCGTGCATTTTGGCACGCCTTTTTTATTTTGTTTTATTAAAGTTTTTGCTATAACTTTAAATGCGGGCGTAAAAACGGGGGCTTAAGTTGTGCTCTTTGTTAATTAAACTTAAAATCAACATTGGAGAAAAATTATGAGTAAAAAATTTTGTTTCTTTCTTATCATTCTTTTTGTTTTTTCGGGTTTTTTAATTTCTCAAACTCCACAGATTGGAACTGAATTTGGAATTGAAACCCGAAGTGATTCAACATTCGCTCTTAGCGGGGCTTATGATTCTGAAAAATATCTTGTCGTTATGCGAAAGGAATTAACAACAGGTGGTGCTGAAATAGTTGGACAATTTTTATCAAAGGCTGATAATTCCTTAATTGGAAATCCAATTGTTTTAGGAACAACAGTACTGCCACAAAGAGATTTTGAAAGAAGTATACCGCAGGTTGCATTTGATGGAAATCGTTTTCTTGTGGTGTGGACTGATGGTGAAAATGGAGGAATTAAATATCGCTTTATTGACGCTAAAACTTTTCAGATGAGCGATTTATATCATGACTCAACTTTAAAATGTTATTTAAACGGAGTTTCAGTGCTTCACTTTAATTCAACGCTCAATAAGTATTTTCTTGTTTTTGCTATTAGAAGCTCAAGTGGTTATTATTTAGCTGGAACATTTATACTGCCAAATGGATACTTGGAGAATTCATTTCAGGTATCTAATGTTCTTGCACGGAAGGAATATTCGCTTGCTTACGGTAATTCTAAATATCTGGTTTGTTTCGTTAAAGAGACCGATCACTATGACAATGAAGTTTGGGGGCAGATGATAAGTGAAAACGGTTCGACGATCGGGGCAAGCTTTTTGATTGATGGAAGCCCTGAGCCAAGTGATAACCCGTTATTTGTTACTTTTGATGGGATAAAGTTCATTTGTTTTTTCCCCGATGAGGAGGCAACGGGATGGAAGACTTATGCGAGATTTATAAACCAAGATGGTATAGTTTCGGGTCAGCGAATTCTTGTTACCTCAAACGCGCATATTGTTCCACATGCATCTATTGGCGATAATAATGAAATTTTATTTACAGCTACTGGGGTTAAAGAAGATTTGACTTCAAAAGTTTTTGCCCGTTTCTTTGATTTGTCTTTAAATCCGAAGAGCGATGAGTTTGTAGTCTTTGATACTCTTGGGGGTAAAAGTCCACTCGGAAGTTTTGTCGTTTATGGTGGTGGGAAATATCTTGTTTTTACAACAAGGGTAAGGCTTGGAATTGATCCTGATGGCAGCATATACTTTACTGACGGCGATGTTTATGGCGTAACTGTTTCACCGGTTACAAGTGTTGTTTCCTTTGGGGAGAATCCGATTGAGTTCAAACTTGAACAAAATTATCCAAATCCATTTAACCCAGCAACAACGATTCGCTTTTCACTTCCACAAAGTGTGCATGCAACTCTTAAAATTTACGATGTTCTTGGTAGAGAAGTAGCGACTTTGGTAAATGGAAAATTAGCTTCTGGGGGACATTCAATAGTTTTTGATGCAAAGGATTTGCCAAGTGGAGTTTACTTCTATGAATTGAAAGCAAGTAATTTTATTCAACAAAGAAAGATGGAGGTGATAAGATGAAACATATGCCTTAAGTCGACAGCAAATTTGTTGCTGTATATCGCTACCGTCACAGTGCTGCCCATGCTATGGGAGATTATTTAACGGGCTCAAGACATCTTTAGCCGATATCATACATGTGATTATCACAGGTGTAGGTGTTCTTGAGAAACAACAAAATAAATAATGTTAATTTGTAGCAGCAAATGGGAATTTTAAGAAACCCGTAAAAATCCAAAGTAAATAAGCCAGCAAAACAATGGCAGTAAAAATTAATACTAAAATGCTGGAATTTTTTCAGATGTTTCTTAAAGGTAATTTGGGCTTTTACTATATTACCCCAATGTCAATCACTGTCATTTTCCAGAAGCAAAGCCCTTGATTTTTTTTTGGAAATTTGTTAAATTAATATCGACTAAAAAACAAACATATGGAGGAAACCATGCGCACCCTGTTAATTTCCTTCCTTATTTTTACAATCCATGGTTTAACATTTTCTCAAGACTTGTGGCCAGATTATGCTGGCAAACAAACCTGTAAGGGTTGTCATACCTTTATTAAACCAATTGACTTCGATGAATTTGAAAAGTCGGGTCATCCCTGGAAAATCCAACGAATTGATACCACTAAAATTGATGAAAATGGAGTGTATAAGCCATTTCCACCCGGAACTAATGAGCTTGGAGTTCCATTACCTCCAGAAGCTATAGCGCTTGGTTATCGTTATGATGGGCGATATACGGATTCAAGTGTATCTTTTTTGTTGGGAGGATTTGGATGGAAGGCACGTTGGATGAATAAAGATGGGTATATTTTTGA
>JBKBWH010000065.1:0-8631 GCA_046289115.1 Candidatus Kryptonium sp. | reverse complement strand
AATCCAACGACAGGAGCAGGTCAAAAATGGACATCTTACAGATTTAGAGATGCAGCTATTGTGAAGGGTGGTACATACGACGGCAGAGTTTATATCACAAGCTCAGCAACAACAATAGGCATAATTTACTATAACAAAGCAAACACAGTTGATAGTGAGACATCACCAAGCACAACTCCAGATGGTTCATTTGCTTCAACAATGCCCGATGGCAGCTCCTGGGGAACAGCATCTCCATATGGGATAGCAATTGATGATAGTGGCTATATCTATGTTGCCTCTTATGGCAATAAAAAAATAGCGCGTTATAAAGTTGGTGAAGAAACAACAAGCGGAATAATTTTGAAAGATATCACCGGTTCTGCTGATCTTGTTCTTCAGGCAAATCCAAGGTTTATAAGGGTTGAAGGTGCTGGAGAAAATGTTAAAATCTATTATGGTGATGGGGTTTCAAAAACAGGTGCTCGTGGTGTATATGTAATTTTTAGAAGTGGGGATGGATGGAAAGATTCCCTTTTGTTCAATGTTTCGTTTACCGCTTCAATAGCAATTCAGACTGTGCTAAAACGTCCAGGTGCAAACACAATTTATGTGAGTTACAACGGTTCTCCATATATGGAGAAATTTGATTACATTGGTGGAAGTTGGGTTAAAGATGCCAATTTTGTTCCACATAATTTCGCAGTGTTGTCATTATTAATGGGTCTTAACTTTATAGACTCCACGGGTAATTTTATAATAGCAGGTGATGGTAGCAATAGAACATTTAATATTCTTGATGCTGAAACTGGTGTAAGATATGCTGGGATAAACTTTGGCGTTAGTGGGGAAGCTCTTGACAATGCAGCCATGGGTATTGCTTATAACGATTCGATATTTTTTGCTGTTGGGAGCAGAAGCGCAACAGCTGGAGTATTTGAGAAGATAACATCAAGTTATGCAATTAAAAACGAACACAAGGACACTGATTACAGGACGGTAAGCAGTGGTTCATGGAGTGATTTGAGCATATGGGAAATGAACGCTGGTTCAGGTTGGACTTCTGCAACGAGATATCCTTCATTTTTCAATCGAAATATAACCATAAAGTCGGGTCATACCGTAAATGTTGATGTAAGTGTAACAATTGATCAAGTGACAATTGAAAGTGGTGCTGTCGTAAAAATTGATTCAGCAAAGACATTTACGCTGACAAATGGACTTGCAACTTATGATCTTGATATCAATGGAACTTTACACAATTATAAAGGCACAATTTCAGTTAGTTCCGGGTTGCCGACAACTATTAAGGTTTGGCGTATCGGTGGAACTTACATACATAACACAACAACAGGGCTTGCAACACCGCTAAATTATGCTATTATTGATACAAATAGCACTGTTGAGTTTCGTGATTCAGGAACCCCAACAATCTCTGGTAGGACATACTGGAATTTGAAATTTACAAGCGATTTTACCATGTCATATACAAATTCAACTGGTACAAGTCCATTTACAGTTAATGGAACATTCACAATTGGTAGCGGGGTTACATGGACGTTGACTTCTGGATTTACCGGTGCGTTAAATATCAACGGTGACTTTATCTTGGACGGAACATTTAACACCAGAAGAAGTTTTGATATAAAATCCGATAAAACACTTTATTTAAATGGTGTTTTAAACCTTGACAGCACTATAACAGCTACGATTAATGGCACAATAGTTGGAGGAGACACTGGTTATGTCAAAGGTGTTGGCAATTTTGTTCTTTCGGATAACGCTGTATTCAAAACAAAACATCCTAATGGTGTAAATGGAACTTTGATTCATACTGGTTCATGGAATTTGAGCTATTTAGCAAGGTATATTTTCAATGGAACAAGCCCGCAAACAACGGGTGATTCATTGCCCGTTATCATAAGCTATCTTGAGATAAATAACCCAGCTGGAGTTACATTGAGTCATTCTCATGATGTGGATACCTTGATATTGACATCAGGCAATTTAGTTGTTCCAGATGGATTATTTGGGATAACTGTGTATAAAATATTTGATGCTGGTTTGAACAAAGTTACTGGTGTCGGTGCATTCTCACTTTACGAAAATGCTACATTTAAAACAGCAAATCCATATGGTGTTGACAGCACAATAACTACTTCGCAAATTTTCTTGGGTGTATGGAATACAATATGGGAATTTAACGGGACAACCCCACAAAAAACCGGCAACTTGATTCCCAATGACATTGGTAAACTAGTTGTAAATAATTCTGCAGGTTTAAGCTTATCGAAAGATATATCGTCCAATGAACTTGAATTCATCAAAGGGAAATTATACTTGAATGACAAGGACCTTTATCTCTATTATCCTAATATAACGGGGCATAATAAAGACCGCTATGTCGTTGCCGACAGCTCAGGTGAATTAGAGTTTGGCATATCAATTCCAGACTCCGTTTTTGCGCCAATTGGAACAAAATCGACATATTTGCCCGTTGCAGTTAAAGATTTAAACTCACCAAGTCTTTACAAGGTTGCATTTAAAGTTGATGGTAAAAATCCAACTTCGGAAAGAGCTGGAAGACCTAAAAATCCAATTCTAAATACCTGGTATTTCAAAATAGGAGATGCAACTGACCAAGTTTATGACTCTGTAAAGATATGGTTCTATTATCCGAGATCAATAAGGCAAGCTGGATTTACTCAATCTCTTGCGTTTGTTGCAAAATGGAATCCTTATTCAGGCGAATGGACTCATTACAAACAAGAAAGCACACCATCAGCTGACCTTGATACATCGTATGTTTTTGTGCTCTTCAGTGAGATAAAAGGAGATACAGTTGTTCGTCCATACGCAATTTTCTGGGGTAATATACCTGATATCCCAATCTCATGGGAAATTGCCCAAGCAAAACGTGACCTTGATAACAATTTCGTTCCCGACCTTCTTGATTCAACCGTTACGGTCACTGGAATTGTGACATCACCCAATTTTGTTCCAGTTGCCTCTGGCAGGCCAGCAATCTCATACTACATACAGGATGAGACGGGCGGAATTAACGTTTTCCGAGATGGTTTACCGGACACCCTGAAACTTAACATTGGGAATTTGATTAAAGTTAAAGGTAAGATATTCCAATACAATGGTTTGACCGAAATTATCCCCGATAGTTTAGATCCGTTCGGAAATATTACTGTGTTAAAACCAGATAGCGTTCCACCCAATCCAATTAAAATTTCAATAACACAATTCCTTTCAAACCCTGAAAAATATGAAGGAATGTTAATTAAAATAGACACGCTGTGGAAAAAATCTGGAACATGGCCAGGTGCAGGTTCAAATGCAAATATAATAGTCTATGATAAGGACCCGAATCTGCCTATTGTTCTGAGGATAGATGCTGACACAGATATAGATGGAAGCCCTGAGCCACAATATCCAATAAGTGTAGTCGGTATCGCAGGACAATTTCATACAACAAGAAAAGATACCGGCTATCAACTTATTCCAAGGTTTACGACAGATATTACAAAGATTAATCTCCCTCCAGTTGCACATTTAATATCCCCTGATGATAGACAAGCATTTGGAATCGTTCACGATAGCGCCACGATTACATTTACATGGTCAAAACCATACGATTTGAATGTCCCACCAGATACGATAAAATATGTTGTTTTCAAGATTTCACCACTGCCAACCTTTGTCACGGTTTTGTATAGTGACACGCTTTCACCTGCTGATACAACGACAAGCGTTTATCACTACATCTTTAGAGCGATGTTCCCATTAAACATTGACACGATCGATGTCTTTTGGGCGGTATTTCCATTCGATGGTGAAGATTATGGAAAGAGCGAGACACGCAGAATAAAATTGATAAAGAGACCAACACCTGTTGTTGAGCAACCAAGCGAGATACCATCTGATTATTATCTTGCTCAAAACTACCCCAATCCATTTAACCCTGTGACGACCATTGAATTTGGGTTGCCTGAAGAATCCCGGGTTAAACTTTCCATTTATAACATAATCGGTCAAGAGATCAAGATTTTGATGGACGGAGAATTAAAGGCCGGAAAATATAAAGTAAACTTTGATGCTGGTGATCTTTCCTCCGGTATATACTTCTACATATTGAAGGCCAATGATAGGATATTCAAGCGAAAGATGGTTTTGATAAAGTGAAGTTGAACGGGGGTGCGTTAAAGCGCACCCCTTTTTTATTTTAAGTTCAAAGTTCTATATGCGAATCTCTCCTTGATTATGTTCAATGCTAGTTTCACCTTCCTAACATACTCATTCCAAATCCTTGAGTGCTTTACCGATAGAATACCGATGAAAGAAAATCCAGCAAAAAACATCATCTGAAATGGTAGCGCAGCAAGTTCAAGGTAATACACACTTATCATCATCCCAATGAACATATATATCGCAAGTAAAATTTCAACATAAGTCACCCATTCAACTCGTGAAGCGACATATCTTTTCGTCTCCCATTTTTCTTTCGCTCCCATAAGACCATATTTGGGGGTTCTAATAAATTCAGTTTTTTCTTTCAACAATGCTAAGATAACAGCTCTTGTGTTGTTAACTGCAAGCCCCATACTTCCGGCGAGAAATAATGGGAACAAAATTATCTTATCTTTCCAATTAGCATAAATTTCTTTCTGCGCGAGTGTGTAAACAAGAAAGGGTCCAAAGAATGGCAATATAAAAATGCCCATAACGAAATAATACCAATCATAATCGCCCCTTTCCTTTATCATCACAACAATTGGGTTAAGCAAAGCAGTTAACAAGATAAATGGAAAGACAAAATTATTTGTCAGGTGAAATGTTGCTTCAAGTTTTACTTTTAAAGGCAAATTTTCTCTCCAAATTTCTCTAAGATATTTTAACCCCACTTCAATTGCGCCCTTGGTCCAGCGAAATTGTTGAGATTTTAAAGCGTTTATCTCAGATGGTAGCTCAGCAGGAGAGACGACATCCTTTAAAAATATAAACTTCCATTTTTTAAGCTGAGCCCTATAACTTAAATCCATATCCTCTGCAAGCGTATCGCCCTCCCAATTTCCTGCATCTTCTATGCACGATTTTCTCCATATCCCGCCCGTTCCATTAAAAGTTATGAAAAAACCAGATTCATTTTTCACATATTGTTCCATTATGAAATGTCCATTTAATGCGAGCGCCTGCGCCTGAGTTAAGAGCGAATAATCTTCATTTAAATGTTCCCATCGCGTTTGCACCATTCCAATGTTCCCGTCAAGATAAAAGTATGGCAGTGTCTTCTTTAAAAAATCCGGCTTCGGGACAAAATCAGCATCAAAGATAGCGATAAAATCACCCTTTGCAAATTTCATCCCGTATTTCAAAGCACCAGCTTTAAAACCCTCCCTTGTTCCCCTTCGCATATGTTCAATATCAAAGCCCTTCGCCTTTAACTCCATCACTTTTAAAGCAACAACTTGAACCGTTTCATCCGTCGAGTCATCAAGGACCTGGATTTGCATCTTCTCTTTCGGGTAATCGATCTTACTTACAGCATCAAGCAGGCGAGGAGCGACATAAAGTTCGTTGTAAATTGGAAGTTGAATCGTCACATTGGGGTAATTTTCCTCGCTTCCAAAAAGTTCTTCAAGCGTTTTAGGTTTTAACTTCTTCTTCCGCCCCTCAATTTCATCCTTTTTGTTTTTGAAGTAATAGTAAACAAGCACGAAACCATGCGAACCGAAAATTGAAAGAACGAAGATCGATATAAAATAAATCGCAAGGACAAGTGCTTCCATAAATCACTCCCTTTAATTAATTCTATTTTTACCAATTTGCTACCGTCGCCAACAAGATATCTTCAGAAAGTTTTTCTATAGCCTGCTGGATCCCGCGCTGTAAATTCAATTGAACATTCCCTTCAAGTTCATACTCTCCCCAGTTTGAGAAAGTCCTCTCCCAAACTTTTGTTCGCTTGACCATATCATAAAAGCTTACCCTAACAGTTACAGTTATCCTTGACTTCATCACTCTTTCTCCAGCGCCAACGACAACAGGGTTATCTTGAACGCTTACTATAACTCCTTCAAGAAGTGAATTTGCCGTGCTTTTATCAGCAATTTTTAAAGTGTTGTCTCGAATAAATCTCTCAACGATTTTATTTGTCAATTCTTCTCTCAAAGTTGCTCTGCCATAACCACTTTGGTCATCAAAAACAGGTATAGCTATCGTCTTCAAATGTGGCGGAACAGATGCTCCAGTAAAGGAATACCTACAACCATAGATTAAGATGATTGCAAATATAACAAATTTGACCACAAAGCGAAAACTATTTCTTTTGTCTCTCCTCCTCAAGCCCGTACTCTTTTATCTTTCTGTAAAGTGTCCTTTCGCTTATTTTCAAAGCTCTTGCTGCAAGTCGTTTGTTCCAGTTAAATCTTTCAAGCGCTGCTTTTATCATTCTCTTTTCCATATCTATCAGTGAAAAGTTTTCAACCACTGTGCCAGTTTTAAAATCAATTTTAGCCTCAGGCAAAGCAAGGGGTGAGGAAGCTTGCCTTGCGAAAAACTCAATAAAATTGCCAATTAGATTTTTTATCTCGATCAAATCGCTTTTTATATCAACCAAAGCTCTATAAATTAACTCTCTATCCGCCTGTTCACCTGATTTACCGTATCTTATCGGCAGATTTCTGGTGTAATCAAACTGATTGAAATCATACCTCAAATACTTTCTAACCATATTTGCATCTATAACTTTCCCACTTTCAAGAACAAGTATGCTTTCGACAAAATTTTTCAATTCGCGCACATTTCCAGGCCAGTGATAACTTATCAAAATTTGCATCGCATCATCCGTTATCCCGGCAAAAGCAACCTTATTTCTCTCACAAAACTGAGCGACAAACTTTTCAAACAAAACAGGTATATCTTCCCTTCTCTCGCGAAGCGGTGGAATATAAATGTTGACCGTCCTCAGGCGATAGTAAAGGTCTTCGCGGAAGTTTCCGCGCTTTACTTCTTCATCAAGATTTTTATTTGTCGCGGTTATAACTCTGACATCAACTTTTCTTAGTTGGGATGAACCAACCCTCATAAATTCACCCGTTTCAATAACTCTCAAAATCTTCACTTGGGTAGCCATCGGCATATCACCGATCTCATCAAGAAAAATTGTTCCGCCATCTGCCATCTCAAAATAACCCTTTCTCGTCTCAATTGCCCCAGTAAATGCTCCCTTCTCATGCCCAAACAATTCCGACTCAAGAATTCCCTCAGGTATAGCACCCGAGTTAACAATTACAAATGGTCCATCCGCTCTCTTGCTTTCCCCGTGAATTGCCCGAGCGACAAGCTCCTTACCAACACCGCTCTCACCTGTGATTAAAACGGTTATATCAGCCGGAGCAACTTGCTTTATAACAGCGATGATTTCCCTCACAGCCTGCGACTCCCCATAAATCCCATATTTTTCCTGTATGTCTTCTTTCAAAATCATCACAAATTTATATCTCTATTTTCATTCCATCATAAGCAAGTTCAATATTCATATCAAACTTGGCTCGAGCATATTCAATCATCGTTGTTAAATTTTTATCCGGAGAAACATGCGTCAAAATTATCCTTGGGATATAAAAATCAGATACGACATCAATTATATCCTCAATTTCAATGTGTGAACACTCAATTAGCAAAAGGTCAAGCCCATCAAGATAATTTTTGATTTCGTCCACGGAATAAAGATCTGACGAGAAAAGAAACTTTTTCAAGTTGAGCCCATCATTTGCAAACTCTTCAATTAAATAACCATATGAGACCGTCTCAACGCCGTAAAGTTCAGCGTACTTTTCATATTTCTTTAAATGCTTCGTCGGGAAAAGTTTTACCTTCAAATTTCCGATGGCGAAAAACTCTTTTTCTGGCAAAGGCAGAAACTTATATTCAAAATCAAACCTTTCCCTGAAAATATATAAAAATGTCAAAAATTTCTCAACCGCATCAATATGTTTTGATGACAGATAAATTTCAACTGGCTTAACTCTGTTTTTCCACTTAAAATATTGAAGTAATCTTGGCAACCCGATGAAGTGATCAGCGTGCGTATGGGAAATAAAAATTTTTTCAATCATATTGACATCAATCCCACTCCCAGCAATTGAAGATGATGCACCTTCACCGACATCTAACAAAATCATTTTTCCATCAAGTTCAACCCCAACGCAAGTTTGAACTTTCCCTATTTCAGGTATTCCCGAGCCACTTCCAAAAATTGTAATTCTCATCTTACTTCTAATGTTGAGATGATAAAGCTTTCCCTTCCATATCGTCTTTTAATTTCCATCCTTACTGCTTCCGCTTCACTTTTATCATAGAAGCATCCAACCCAAACAAGATAAAATAACTTTCCATCTTTAAACTTTGTGCGAAGCTCTGCTCCATATCCTTTACTTTCAAAAAAATCTTTCTCTTTTTCAGCATTTTTTCTATCAACGAAAGCCCCAACCTGCAAAGAATAATTGCAATTGACCTTTGAATTTGATGGTTTTATGCTTGGCTTATCAGCAAATGCAATAGTTTCACTTTCTGGAAAACGAAAACTGACCCTGGCATAAGGGGACGCAGGATAAAGAGTCTTCAATCTTTCAAGCTCATTCT
>JBKBWH010000064.1:0-8768 GCA_046289115.1 Candidatus Kryptonium sp. | reverse complement strand
CATTCTTCCCGGTATATTCGCATCATTCCAAGCAACAAGAGCTGAGTCGCCTACTTTTCCACCTCTTCTTCCATTATCCTTCAGATATCCAAAGTTATAACCCTTGAAAAAGTGTTGTATATAATCTCTGATAAAGTTGTTCTCACCAGCCAGGAAAAATTTAATTCTTTCAGTAAACAATGGACCACCTAAAGTAACCACTAAATTGGAATATCCATAAGAATAAGTTCCAAGAAATTTTTTCCCAGGATAATTTCCAAAATTGTCCGTTTCAAACTGAACAAATGTAGAGAATTTTGATTTCCCACTCTTAAAAACTTGTTGAACGATCCCAGCGTTCGCGCCTCCAAATTCAGCACTATATCCTCCCGCTTGAACCGAAATTTCCTCAAGCGCCTCCGGAATCGTTGTTATAAGACCTCCACCCAAAGCCCTATACCTATCCCTTGATGCAAACGCTCCACCCCTTGCACCTGTTGCTGCACCAAGTATATTAGTCACACTTGCTCCCTCAATCATATAACCAACTTCATCCGATCTGCTACCTCTGATATACAATGTCCCATATTGTAAACTTACACCAGCTTGGAGTGCAAAATATACATTTACATCCCTAACCGGCAATTTCTCAACATCTGCAGCGGTAACAACACGAATGGCATTCGTAGCGGATTTTTCAATCAAGGGTCTTTCAGCAACAACCTCAACTGCTCTCAATTCTATTGCAGTGGATGGTAGTTCAAAATTCAACTCTCTTGTCAAACCCGCAACAACTTGAACATTTGAAACCGTCACCGTTTGATAACCAACATAAGACGCCACAACTGTATATGTTCCGGCAGGAACATTTAAAATCACATAGTTTCCATTTACATCGGTTGCAGCACCAAGCGTTGTCCCTTGAATTACAACCGAAGCTCCAGGTAGCGGCTCCTTTGTCTCTCTATCCACGACCCTACCCGATATTTTACCGTATTGGGCAAATATCAATTGAGCAGAAATTAACAATAACAAAACCGAGATTAAAAATTTAACTTTGTTTCTCATGGGCTAACCCTCCTTTAATCTTCTTTGAAAAACTTTTTTTGTAAATTTGCTCTTAAACCATATACAATAACAGAATATCTACCAGCTCCTGATATTCCAGAATCCCACGCCTTGATAAGTGTATCAGTTCCAGATATAACCGTATACTTTACAGGGAAAGATTCAATTGCAATTTCAAGATAGGGCGTTCCACCCTTGAAAGCAACATTTGAAAAAGTTGAATCTTTCCCAGCAAAATTAACAATAACTTTTGCAGCGCCTAAGTTAGGGCTAAGATTTAAAAACCTAACAAGCGCTTTACCGCTCGGATACGCTTCATCAAATGTATTACGTTCCACAGCAAATAAAACACTATCAGACCCCTTCCCAACATAAAAAACAGAGTATTTCTTCTCAGATATAAGCGACCCTCTTATTGTATCCCCCGCTTTAAAAACGAAAACCCTCGAACCAGCAGGCAGGTCAAAATAAGTCGTAGCCTCTCCAAAAGAAAGTGAAGTAACTTTGTCAGAACCATCACCATAGCCTTGAAACTTTTTTCATCAAAACATTTTTATTAAGTTTAGGTTGTGAATTTTAAAAACAAAAATAAAATTTTAAAGATGAAAAGCATCGAAGAAATAACCAATGTCCTTAGGGAGATTCAAGACCCAGATCTACATAGAGATATCGTTTCACTTGGATTTGTTAAAGATATTCGCGTTGATTCAAAAAAAGCATATATCAAAATCGAGCTCACAACCCCAGCATGTCCCGTGAGAGATAAAATAAAAGATGAAGCAATAGAGAAAGTTAAAAACCTTGGATTCGAAGAAGTTATAGTTGAAATGACGGCGCAGGTTCCAAAACATCTAAACCCACAAAGAGAAATGCTTCTCCCAAATGTTAAAAATACAATCGATGTTGCAAGTGGAAAGGGAGGCGTTGGCAAATCAACCGTCGCTGTTAATCTTGCAGTTGCCCTCGCACTTGAAGGAGCTAAAGTTGGCTTAATAGATGCAGATGTATACGGTCCAAATGTACCCATTATGTTAGGTGTAAACGAAAAACCAACATTGACTTCGGACGGCGAAAAGATCGAACCTGTTGAAAAATATGGTGTTAAGTTAATTTCAATTGCTTTGCTACTTGATGATCCGGATACTGCTTTGATCTGGCGTGGACCCATAGCAAGTGGTGCGATAAAGCAATTTATGACAGATGTTGAATGGGGTGAGATTGATTATCTTATCTTCGACCTTCCCCCGGGAACAGGCGATGTACAATTGACGCTCGTTCAAACGATACCTTTAACAGGCGCAGTGATAGTCACAACCCCGCAGGATGTGGCGCTTGCTGATGTAAGAAAAGCTATAAAAATGTTTCAAAAGGTAAACGTACCTATACTTGGCATAGTTGAAAATATGAGCTACTTTATCTGTCCAAACTGCGGACATAGAGACGATATATTCGACCACGGTGGCGGTAAGAAAGCAAGTGAAAAATTTAATGTCCCATTCCTTGGTGAAATACCAATTAACACAAGGATAAGAATAAGCGGAGATTCTGGTAAACCAATTCCAGTTTCTTACCCCGATTCTGAAGAAGCTAAAATCATAAGAGAAATCGCTCAAAAACTTGCTGCAAGAGTTAGCATCGTAAGCTTCAAACAACAATCAATGCCAAAAATCGAAATTAAATTATGAAAGACAAAGAAGAGTTAAAAAAGCGTGTTTTAAAAGCACTTGAAATTGCAAGACCATACCTCGGAGCAGATGGTGGTGATGTCGAACTTGTTGAAATTACAGATGATAATATCGTGAAAGTTAGATTGATCGGTGCTTGTGGTAGTTGCCCACTTTCAATGATGACATTAAGAGCCGGAATTGAAAGAATTATAATCCGCGAAGCCCCGGAAATTAGGCGAGTTGAAGCTGTCTTCACATACTAAAAAGCGAGCCCATTTTAGGGCTCGCACTTTATCTTAAACCAAACAATGCCCACATCCTCCCAGAATTCTCACCTTCCCTTCTGAATGAGTGAAATAAATCCACTCCACATATTGTGCAATGCCTGCTAACCTCAATGTTTCTAAAATTCAAGCCGGAATTAATAAGCTGTGAAAATATCTCGCCCTTTAAATCAAAATGATATTTACCATTCCGCTTAAATCTCAAAAATCTTAAATCAAAATTTCTTTCAAATTCTTCGCCAACTTCATAACAGCAAACCGATGCGCTTGGACCTATGAATGCGATTAAATCATCAACATCACTTTTAAACTTATTCACCATGAAATCAACCGTTTTCTCAACTATCTTTTCCTTAGCTCCCCTCCATCCGCAGTGAACTAAAGCGATCGCTTTAATTGATTTGTCATAAATATAAACAGGGGCACAATCAGCAACACTTACAACAAGATAAATTTCCCTCTTATCCGTTACAAGGGCATCACAATTATCGTAAATTCTAGGTTTATCAACATAACAGATATTTGAACTATGTATCTGCTTAGGTATGGCAAGATGATCTCTTAAAATTCCAAGCTGTTCAAGCAAAATTTTTCTATTTTCGTTTACCTTTTCTGGCTCGCTATTTTCAGTGAAGCCAACATTGAAAACTTCGCTCGAATTAAAATTTTTCTTGGTGCTCATCACCGCGAGAACTTCACCGAAAGGTTCAAAAATTTTGGGCTTTATTAGATAAACTGGTTCTAACTTCACCACCATGAATAATTTATTTTCAAATTTTCTCAAGCCCTTCGCTAAGATCAAGAATTATATCGTCAACTTTTTCAAGTCCAATTGATAACCTTATTCCACCCGGGTCTATTCCTTTCTTCAGTTGCTCTTCAGCTGGAATGGTTGCGTGCGTCATTGAACCTGGATGTTCGATCAATGTTCTTATATTTCCAAGACTTACAGCAAGCGTTATAGTATAAGCGTTCTTTGCAAGGTAATTTATAAGTTTCTCGGCTTTCTTTCTTCTGCCTTCTGGAGATTCATCTTTTATCACAAAATATATTAAAGTTCCAGGTGCAAAATTTCCTTCATAATCGACCATTTGCTTTTTTGCAAGTTCATATTGCGGGAAAGTATGGAGCCCAGGATAACTTACATATTGAACTTTTGGATGAGAGGCGAGAAATCTTGCAACTTCCATCGCTGTTTTTTCTTGTTGCCGAACTCTCAGTGAAAGCGTCGGCAATCCATAAACAAGAATTGTCCAAGCACTTTTAGTTCCAAGGACACCACCAAAATCTTTTCTATAAAGCAGAAGTTTATCTTTGCTCCATCTTGGTCCAATGACAGCACCACCCATATCAGTTCCGAATCCCCCGATATTTTTGGTCAACGAATGAACAACGAAGTCAGCCCCAAGTGTAAGCGGTCTTTGACAGAAAGGTGTGGCAAATGTATTATCGACGACAACAAAGATTTTTTCATTTTGTTTCCGCTTCTTATTTTCCTCTTTAACTATCTCTGCGACCCCAGCGATATCAATAAGCTCAAGTGTTGGATTAACCGGTGTTTCAAAATAAACAACTCTGGTTTTCGGCGTAATTGCTTTTCTCAAGTTTGCTAAATCACGAAGGTCAATAAATTTAGTATGGATTTGATACCTCGGATACCAATATGTTAAAAGTTCATAAGTGCAACCATACAAAAGCTTATGCGCTATGATCTCATCCCCTGTTTTTGTCAAAATCCCAAGTGCAGCTGAAATTGCCCCCATACCACTGGCAAATGTCACAGCAGCTTCACCTTGTTCAGCATAAGCAAGATGTTCTTCAAGCATTTCTTTGTTTGGCTCACCAAGACGATCGTAAATGTAGATCGGGGCTTCAACTTCAACCTCTTCATTATTTACAGTATGAGCAAATCGTAAAAAACCAAGTGCTCCGCGCTGCGCTGATTCAAGCCTGAATGTTGCCGATGCTGAAATTGGTGGGATAACATGGTGTGAATATTCCCACTTCGGTGTAAATGAACGACCGTAGATGAGGTGAGTTTCGATTGAATACTTTTCTTCGTTGTTTCTTTTTTTCCTCGGGGACTTTTCCCGAGCCGAACTCATTGAACCATTTTCAATTGTTTTCTTTCGCTTCGGGGACTTTTCCCGAATCGAACCCGCAGTGCCATTTTGTTTTTTGACCATGAAAATTACCCTCCTTAAGGTAGGTTTGTTTTTCACTTTTAATTTAGAAAATGACCACTAATTTTCCAACTAAAGATGCCAAGCATTAATAGACAAAATTTGTTTTTGAGACTTGAAAATTTTAAATTTTTTAAAAAGCTGGCGTAGCTCAGCGGTAGAGCAGCTGATTCGTAATCAGCAGGGCGTGGGTTCAAATCCCACCGCCAGCTCTTTTCTAACCTTCCTTTATAATTCCTCTCTCTTTAATTGAAACAATCAAACCCAAATTTTATATTTAATCAAAAACCCCTAACCTTATGAGAAAGTTTTCATACTTACTCTTATTAACTGCTTTTATTTGGGGCTGTGCACCAAAACCATATTATGTTAAACCAAACGAATGGAAAACTCCTGATAAAAAAGACTCGGTGATTAACTTTTATTCTAAATTTCTCAAGGGTTGGAAAATCTTCCTTGACCCCGGGCACGGGGGACAAGATAGAAAAAATATCGGGATTAAGAAAAGAATCGTTGAAGCAGATGTAAATTTAAAAGTTGCGCTTTATCTCCGAGACTATTTAACCCGCGCTGGTGCGACTGTCTTTATGTCAAGAGATAAAGATACAACAGTTTCACTTGCCGATAGAGTTAAAATGGCAACCGAAAGCGGAGCAGACATATTTATATCAATTCATCACAACGCAATGCCAGGTGACGAAAATACATATTACGCCTCAACATGGTATCATGCCATTGAAGGTGACCCAAGATTTAATCCCTGCAATAAAGACCTTGCAAGATATATTCAAAGAGACCTCGCATACGCTCTCAGGATCTCCGGTTCCCTTGCGAGTTTTGATGGAACTATGTCGGATTATCTCATCTATCCAAAACAAGGATTTTATGTCTTAAGAAATGCAACGATGCCAGCGGTTCTTGTTGAGTGCACATTTTTTACCAATGAATACGAAGAGCGAAGGTTAAGCATTGACGAATTCAATCAAATTGAAGCCTGGGGAATTTTCAAAGGGCTTGCAAAGTATATCCAAGCGGGGATCCCAAAAATCGAACTTATCTCAGACACAATTTTAACCTCTGAAAGACCAACTTTCCTTCTCAAGGTTTCTGACAAGTCAGGAATTGATAAACAAAACATCAAAATAAAAATTGATTCAATCTTAGTAGAGAAAAGTTTTATCACCTCGATCGATGCAAACGATTATTCAATTATACTTTTCACGCCCCATTTCAACCTATCCGAAGGAACTCACACCCTTGATGTCGTTGTAAGAAATAAAAACGGAAACTCGTCCTTCCCATTTAAGATAAATTTCTACATTAGAAAACAAATTGGAGACTGATCAAATGATGAACTACATATGGCTTGCGTTAATAATTATTGGAATTATAACTGCCATTGGAACGGATATTTATGAAAGTTCAGTGAACAAATATAGGAGCGATGTTGAATTCAATGCTTTGATCGAACTTAAAGAGAAACTAACCACCAAAGCGCAAGTCAAGGGAATTTTGAAGATAAGCGGGGAATATTATAAAAATTTTTACGGCCTTAGGAATTTCAATCAAGACACCATTAAAAACGAGATAACTTTAAGATTAAAAAGTGACACCACAGGAACCGCAATCTTAAACATTTCGGAAACCACACCAGATTTTTGGAAACTTATGGCAAAAGGAAAGGGGACGAATACAGATAAACTTATAGCAGAAGTGAAAAAGCTTGAGAAAGTTGGGGAAAATAGTTATAAAATTTCGCTTGTTTTTGAGAAAATTTCGCTTGTAAAGATCAAACAAGTTTTAAACGCAGTGATTGAATATTCAGATATCGCAGTTAAAATAGCAATTGGATTGATCGGGATAATGGCTCTTTGGCTTGGAATAATGAAAATCGGTGAGCTTGCTGGCTTGATAAACCTACTGGCAAAGATCGTAAAGCCATTGACAAAACGACTCTTCCCCGATATCCCTCCGGAACACCCAGCAATAGGTGCAATCATAATGAACATCTCAGCGAATATGCTTGGACTTGGAAATGCTGCAACTCCACTTGGTTTGAAAGCAATGGAAGAACTCCAAAAACTTAATCCGAAAAAAGATACCGCAAGTGATTCAATGGTAACATTTCTTGTAATAAATACAAGCGGAATGACCTTGATTCCAGCAACAGCGATTGCCGTAAGGGCTGCGCTTGGTTCAGGTGATCCAGCTGCAATAATAAGCACAACAATTGTCGGTGGATTCGCCGCAACAATTGCAGGAGTAACAGCTGCTAAAATACTTCAACGCCTTAAAATTTTTAAAAAGGAACTTGAAGAAAGCAACGAAAATAAAAAGGAATCAGAGAAATGAGCTTTAAAGAGATAATGAACATAATTTCAATTGTAGCCATACCTTTTGTGATTTTCACTTTTTTAATCTACGGGTTTGCAAGAAAAGTCAAGGTCTATGAATCATTTGTCGAAGGGGCGAAGGAAGGATTCAATGTTGCTGTAAGAATAATCCCATACCTTGTTGCGATGCTTGTTGCAATTGGAATTTTCAGGGCAAGTGGAGCAATGGATGTCCTTGTTGCAATTTTAAGCCCTTTGACAAATTTAATTGGTTTCCCAGCAGAAGCTTTACCAATGGCTTTAATGCGTCCCCTATCAGGAAGCGGTTCCCTTGGCATTATGACCGAGATAATGAAAACGCACGGACCTGATTCCTTCCTTGGACTTTTAGTCTCAACAATGTACGGAAGCACTGAGACAACTTTCTATGTCCTTGCGGTTTATTTCGGCTCTGTAAACATAAGAAAAACAAGACATGCTGTAATTGCGGGTGTGATCTCGGACATAACGGGCTTGCTTACCGCATTTTTTATTTGTAAATTAGTTTTCGGATAAGAAACCAAAAATAAAAAAAGGAGAAACTCAAATGAGAAAAACAGCAATTTTACTGCTTGCTTTAATATTATTAACTTCTGCCTATTCCCAACGCAGAGTTCAAAGGGAGCCAGTTCAACCGGGACCTCAAACAACAGGTGAATTTTCAGGTGGAATCGGACTCTCATGGTTCGATGGGAAGCCGTATTATCTGCTTAATATCTCACCTGAAATTGCATTTGGAAAGATTGGTGTTGGACTTGATGTAAACCTAAGGATTGGCGTAAATGACGGAAAAATAAGAAAAGAGGATTGGAATGAACCCTACGACTTCTTAAGGGCGATAAGATATGTTAGATATGGCTTAAAAGGAGACCCATTTTATGCACGGCTTGGGGCATTGGACTATGCAAGATTAGGGCATGGAACCATCGTTTATTACTACAAAAACAACGCAAGCTATGACGACAGAAAAGTTGGGCTTGAGTTTGATGTCGACTTCGGGAAATTCGGCTTTGAATCTGTTCTCAGCGATTTGAAAAAAGTTGGTGTCTTCGGAGTCCGAGGATATGTTAGACCTCTTAAATTTACACCCGCTGGAAATATTCCAATAATTGGAAATCTTGAACTTGGTGCAACTTACGCAACTGACCTTGACAAGAATGCGCTCGCTCATTATGACTCAGTTCAAGGAAAAATAGTTCAAGACTGGGAAAGACC
>JBKBWH010000063.1:0-8907 GCA_046289115.1 Candidatus Kryptonium sp. | reverse complement strand
GGGGCTGAATCATTGCTTATCATAAAAGAACATCTTTTCAAAATTGAAGCCATCTGTTTTAAGCTTGTTTTGGGTGGGATTATCGGCTTTATTTCCATCATTGATGAAATTTTTTGTGCCTCCTCAAATTCTTTTTGATTCCCCCATAGGATTAAAATTTTCGCTTTAAAGTTTTTAGCTATTTCATCCCCAAGTTTTGCAAATTTTTCAAGTCCCCATCTTTTCGTTTCCCATGTTCCGCTTGGGTTCAAGGCTATTACAGTTTTTCCGTTTAAATTGTTTTCCTCCCAAAATTTTTCAGCAAAATTTTCGTCTTCTTCACCGATTGGCATGTAAATTTCTTTATCAATTATCTCAAGCCCTATAAACCTTAAAGCGTCAAGATTAAACTCAACATTATGATGAACTTCTTTTCGCGGTTTTAACTTGATATTATAAGCATAACCTCTGCCTCGGAAAGCGTAGCCAACGCGATATTTTGCACCAGTTATGAATGTGAACAAAGCAGATCTTGGATTACAAAATAGATCTATCACAAGGTCGTATTTTCTTTTTCTTAATTCGTAGAACTTTCTTGGATTATTTTTTTCTCTTTCAAAGATTATAAGTTCATCAACGAATGGGTTGCCGTCAATTATATCTTTTGATGGTGGTTCGGTTAAAAAATCAATTTTTGCGTTTGGGAAATTGTGCCGAAGGTTTTTTAAAACCACGGTTGACAATAAGACATCGCCAATTGCGCGAAGTTTTATGACTAAAATTTTGTGTATCTTTTCTTTGGGGATGTTGCGCATAATCGTTATTTTTTCTTTGACTTAAAGTTAATAAAGAGTGAGAAACTAATCCAAAGAAAATGCGTCAAAGATTTTGAACCTCAAGATTAAAAACAAAGAAGGTAGCACCATGCTCAAACGCACACTTCTTTTAACCCTTCTTTTATTTATTTCCTCAGTAGTCTTATCTCAGGGAGAAGGTCGCCTTTTCCGTTTCCCAGCTATCTATGATTCACAAATTGTTTTCACTTATGCAGGCGACATTTACACCGTATCCGTAAATGGGGGAATAGCAAGAAAGCTCACAAGCCATAGCGGTTATGAGATGTTCCCAAGGTTTTCCCCTGATGGAAAGTATATCGCTTTTACTGCTCAATATGATGGTAATACTGAAGTTTATGTGATGCCTTCGGAAGGTGGCGTTCCAAGACGATTAACTTATACTGCAACACTTGAACGAGATGATGTTTCTGATAGGATGGGTCCTAACAACATTGTGATGGGCTGGACACCGGATGGTAAATATGTAATTTTCCGTTCAAGGATGAGAAGTTGGAACGCTTTTCAAGGGAAGTTGTATAAGGTTTCACTTGATGGTGATATACCTGAGGAATTGCCATTGCCAAGGGGTGGTTTTTGTTCCTTCTCACCGGATGGTAAAAAACTTGCCTATAATCGCGTGTTTCGTGAATTTCGCACATGGAAAAGATATAGAGGTGGAATGGCTGATGATATATGGATATATGATTTTGAGACGAAAAGGACGGAAAATATAACAAATAATCCCGCCTCTGACATCATACCAATGTGGCATGGGGATAAAATTTACTTTCTTTCTGATAGGGATGAGGACAAGCGAATGAATCTTTATGTTTATGATTTGAAAACAAAACAAACAAGAAAACTCACAAATTTCAAAGATTACGATATCAAATTTCCATCCATCGGAAAGAACGCAATTGTTTTTGAATATGGAGGATATATTTACAAGTTTGATTTAAGAACGGAGAAAGCCGAAAAAGTTCCAATTATAATAGCTGATGATATGGCAAATGGTCGGGGTGGAATAATCAAAGTTGCTGATTTCATCACCGATTATGATATTTCTCCAGATGGTAAAAGAGCTTTGTTTGTCGCTCGCGGTGATGTTTTCACAGTTCCAGCAAAAGAGGGTCAGACAAGAAATTTAACCTCAACTTCTGGAGTTCATGAACGCGACGCGGTGTGGTCACCAGATGGTAAATACATCGCTTATATTTCCGATGCATCTGGCGAAGATGAAATTTACATAATACCACAGGATGGGAGTGATAAGCCGATACAATTAACTTCTGGTGAAGATACATACAAATATAGCATTGTGTGGTCCCCTGAAGGTAAAAAGATAATGTGGTCGGATAGGAAATTAAGATTAAGATATGTTGATGTTCAAACGAAGAAAATTAAAGATGTTGCACAAGCAACAGCTGGAGAAATAAGACAGTATTCTTGGTCACCCGATGGCAAATGGATTGCATATGTAAAGCCTGAAGAAGAAGGACTTTCCAAAATTTATTTGTATTCAGTTGAAAAAAATGAATCTTATGAGATTACAGATGGTTGGTATTCCTCATACAATCCAATTTTCAGTTCCGATGGTAAGTATTTAATCTTTGTTTCGGATAGAGATTTTAATCCAATTTATGGGCGGACGGAATTCAACCATGTTTATCAGGATATGGCGAGGATTTATTTGATAACTCTCTCAAAGAGCGTTGAATCACCATTTAAACCGACAAGCGATGAAGTTAAGGTAAGCGATGAAACAAAACCTGCTACTCAAGAGCAGAGCAAGAAAGAAACAGCGCAAGATAAAAAGACAGTTAATGTTGTCGTTGATCTTGACGGGATCAAGGATAGAATCATTGGTTTGCCCATCTCACCTTCTAATTACACAAAGATTGGTTATACTTCGGATAAAGTTTATTACATCAGGAGAGGATTAAAAGATGAAAAACCGTTGCTATTGATGTATGATTTAAACGAGAAGAAAGAGACGGAAATTGGGCAGTTTAACGATTTTATCATCTCATTTGATGGAAAGAAGATGTTTGTTGCGAGAGAAAAAACATATGCTATAATAGACCTTCCGAAGTCAAAAGTTGAGTTAAAAGACAAACTTGATCTTTCTGGGCTTGAGGTAAATCTTGACAGAAGTTCTGAATGGACACAAATCTTTAATGAATGTTGGAGACAGATGAGAGAATTTTTCTATGATCCGAATTTACATGGTGTTGACTGGAAAGGTGTTAAGAAAAGATATGAGGTTTTGCTTCCATATGTAAATCATCGCGCTGATTTGACTTATATAATTGGAGAAATGATAGGAGAACTTAACGCGGGACACACTTATGTTGGTGGTGGTGATTTGCCAAAGATTGAGAAAACACGAGTTGGTTTGCTTGGTGCTGAACTTGAAAGAGATAAGAAATCAGGGTATTACAGGATAAAGAAAATTTTGAAGGGACAAAATTGGGATAAAAATTTACGCTCACCACTGACCGAGGTTGGGGTAAATGTGAAAGAGGGTTACTATATTCTTGCTGTCAATGGTAAGTCAGTCAAAGAGATGAGGAACATTTACGAATCACTTATCAACACTGTTGATAAACAAGTTAAACTTCGTGTCAATTCTCAACCTAAGGAAGAAGGGAGTTGGGAAGTTATAGTTGTTCCTATAGGAGATGAAACGAGGCTTTACTACTATAATTGGGTTCAGAGTAATATTGAGAAAGTTGAGAAGGCAACAAATGGGAAAGTTGGTTATATTCACATCCCAGATATGGGTATTATGGGGTTAAATGAATTTGTAAAGCATTTTTATCCGCAACTTCGAAAGAAAGCGTTGATAATTGATGTTAGAGGTAATGGTGGCGGAAATGTTTCGCCGATGATAATTGAAAGGTTGAGAAGGGAAATTGCAATGGTCAGCGTCTCAAGATATATGAGTCCAACTCCAAATCCAAGAGATATGCACTACGGACCTAAGATTTGTATAATTGATGAATTTTCCGCTTCAGATGGTGATATATTCCCGTATAGATTTAAGAAATATGGGCTTGGTAAACTTGTTGGAAAGAGAACTTGGGGCGGTGTTATAGGAATAAGGGGAACACTTCCTCTTGTTGATGGTGGATATCTCAATAAGCCTGAATTTGCGGTTTATGGAGCAGAGGGTGAAGGGTGGATAATTGAAGGGTATGGAGTTGAGCCGGATGTTTATGTTGACAATGATCCTGCCAAAGAGTATGAAGGGATAGATGAACAATTAAACAAGGCGATTGAACTTATACTTGAAGAGTTGAAAACGAAAGAAAAGAAACTCCCACCAATCCCACCATATCCGAAGAAGTAAAAGAACGGGGCGAGGTTTCTCGCCCCTTTTTATTTTAATTCCAAATTTTACAAAGAGCATTTTTTTCTTTATCTTTAATTTGAGTGCGATCAAACTGCCTTTATCCTCGCTTTCGCGGGGAGAGGTAGGATGAAAAATAAAAATTTTTCTTGTGTGGGAGGATGACGGAGGTAAGAGTTAAAACCAAACCTGAACTTATCCAAATCGATGGTTCACAAGGTGAGGGCGGTGGACAGATGTTGAGAACATCTCTTGCTCTCTCGGTTCTTTTGTTGAAGCCTTTTGAAATGATAAATATCAGAGCAAATAGACCAAATCCCGGACTTCAGGCTCAGCATCTTAAGGCTGTTGAGGCGTCCGCTATTATATCAAACGCAGTTGTTGAAGGTGCAGTGATTAAATCAAATTGGATAAAATTTTTTCCAAGGGAGCTTAGATATGGAAATTTTAGATTTGATATAGGCACGGCTGGTTCAACATCGCTTGTTTTACAAACGCTTTATTTACCGCTTTCTTTTGCAAATGGAAGTTCAAACTTGACAATTACAGGTGGAACCCATGTTTCTTGGAGCCCGACTTTTGATTACATTAAAAATTGTTGGCTTTACTTTATGAAAAGAATCGGTTTAAAAATTGATGTTCAACTAAAAAGAGCTGGATTTTATCCGCATGGTGGGGGAGAGATCAAAGCTTTGATAAATCCTGCTGATGAAATAGAACCTTTAAATCTTGTTGATAGAGGTAAACTTATAAAAATTCAAATTTATTCGGTGCATACGAACTTAACAGACGAAGTAGCGAAAAGGCAAGCAAGGGCAGCTGAGAAAATTTTAAAAAATTATGGCGAAGTTGAGGTAATCATCGGTGAACTTTCATCTCATTCAAAAAACACAACCATCGCGATAACTGGCATTTTTGAAAATTCAGTTTGTTGTTATACTAATCTTGGTGAAAAGGGCAAAAGAGCAGAGGTGGTGGCAGAAGAGGCAAGTGAAAAATTTTTAAAATTTTTATCGACCAATTCAGCTGTTGATGAATATATGGCTGACCAAATTTTACCTCTAATTTCTTTAGCTCCCGGAACTTCGGAATTTACCACACCAAGGTTGACAAATCACTTAAAAACTAATATGGATGTAATAAAAAAATTTGTCGATGTTGAATTTGAAATCACCGAACTTGAAAATTCCTATAAAATCAAAGTAAAACCAAAAAAGTTGGATAGTTTATGAGGGTTAGATTTCTTCAAGTAAATAATTTGGAAGAGGCAATCGAGGAACTATCAAGGTTCGGCGAAATTGATCGCTCTCTTTCATCTGAATTTAAACCAGAAAAATTTGTTAACATTAGTTTGAAAATTGAAAGCGTTAGCAATGAAATTTCTTCGTTGATCTCACGACAAATTGCGAAATATCTTAACAACGATGTCCTTGTGTCAAAAGTTGATGAAAATGGAAGGAGAAATTTGATGATTTCGGTTAAAAGTGAAAATTTTGAGCATCTGGTGAATATGTTAGGGAACTTCTCTGATGAGGGCAAACTGCTTGCCGATAAATTAACGATGGCGATGAATAATTTTTTCCACGATTCCATAGTTTATAAATTTGGTTCAAAAGAGTTTGATTTTTCAAAGAGGGCTTACATAATGGGGATTTTAAATGTGACGCCTGATTCGTTTTCAGACGGCGGGAGATATTTTACTGTTGATTCAGCAGTTGAACATGCTATGAAGATGATTGAAGACGGAGCAGATATAATCGATGTTGGCGGTGAGTCAACGCGCCCGGGCTCTGAGCCGGTTCCACTTGAAGAGGAATTAAGGCGTGTTATACCCGTGATAAAAGAGATCGTTAAACGAGCGGATGTTCCAATTTCAATTGATACCTATAAATCTGAAGTTGCAAGACAAGCTCTTGATAATGGTGCGGTGATTGTGAATGATATCAGTGGCTTAAGATTTGACGAGAAAATGGTTGAAGTTATCGCTCAATACAACGCAAGCGTTGTTATTATGCACATTAAGGGAACCCCAAAGACGATGCAGCAAAACCCGTATTATGATGATGTCATATCAGAAATTTATAGCTATTTGTCGGAAAGTGTTGAAAAGGCTCGAAGTTATGGAATTAAGCAGATAATAGTTGACCCAGGGATTGGTTTTGGCAAAAGGTTGGTTGATAATCTTGAGATAATAAGACGTCTTCGTGAGTTTAAGTCGCTTGGTTATCCTGTTTTGATCGGCGTTTCAAGGAAATCTTTTATCGGAAACATTTTAAATTTACCTGTTGAGGAAAGGCTTGAGGGAACCGCTGGGGCAGTTGCAATTTCAGTATGGAATGGAGCAAATATTGTTAGGGTTCACGATGTTAAGGAAATGGCAAGAGTTGTTCGAATTGTTGATGCGATAAAACAAGTGCCAATAAAGCAAAATCATATTCAATGATTGAAATTTTAAAAATAGGGTTTTTGCGTCTTACGCTTATCGATGTAATTGATATTTTGGTTGTAAGTTTAATAATCCGTCAGCTTTATATATGGATGAAGGGGACGATTGCTGCGCAGATTTTTCTCGGGCTTTTGTTTATCGTTTTGCTTTCATTTGTTTCAGGGCTTGCGAATTTAAAGCTTCTTAACTGGTTGTTGAGATTGGTCAGCGATGTTTGGATCATCGCCTTTATTATTCTTTTTCAGCCGGAATTACGTCGACTTCTCATGCTTGTTGGTAATAATCCTGTATTTCGCTTTATTTTTAAACCAGGTGTAACTGCTGTAATTGATGAGATTATTGAGGCGGTTGGTGAAATGTCACAAAAGCAAATTGGCGCTTTAATTGTAATACCAAGGCAAACAGGGATAAGATCAATCATTGAAACAGGTGTTCCAATTCAAGCAAAAGTTACCAAAGAACTCCTTTTAACGGTTTTCTATCCAAAATCACCCCTTCATGATGGAGCAGTTGTGATATCTGGGGATAGAATTGAAGCGGCTGCATGCACCTTGCCGTTAAGTGCGCAATCAAGAATTGGAAATTTTCTACTTGGGACAAGGCACAGGGCAGCGCTTGGATTGAGTGAAATTTCTGATGCGATAGTGATAGTTGTAAGTGAAGAGACGGGAACTATTTCAATTGCGGAGGCTGGTAAACTGACGCGCGGATTATCACCAGAAGGATTGAGGAAAAGACTGCTTGCTGAACTTCAAGCGGGAGATAAAACACCAAAAGAAATTTTTGAAGAGGTCTCTCAAAGTGAGTAGCATCTGTGCAGTGATTCCCGCATATAATGCTGAAAGGACGATCAAAGTTTTAGTTGAAAGGGTAAAAAAGTTCATTCCTTCGGAGGATATAGTTGTTGTTGATGACGGTTCAACTGATATGACTTCTGCGATTGCTTTTGATTGCGGTGTAAATGTTTTAAAACACGGTAAAAACTATGGGAAGGGGAGGGCGTTGAGAACTGGCTTTGAATTTGCAATGTCAAATAATTACGATGCAGTATTAACTCTTGACGCTGACCTTCAACATGACCCTGATGAGATACCGAAATTTTGGGGCAAGTTTAATGAAGGTTTTGATATTGTGATTGGGAATAGGATGAAAAATTTAAAATCAATGCCCGTTGAAAGAATTTTTTCAAACAAGATAACATCTTTTTTGATTTCACTTCGCACAGGACGAAAAATTCCAGATAGTCAATGTGGGTTCAGATTAATTAAGAGGTCTGTAATTGAGAAAATTAGTGTTAAGAGCGATGGTTTCAGTTTTGAAAGTGAGTTTTTGATAAAAGCGTTGCTTGCTGGTTTTAAAGTTGGGTTTGTTGAAGTCAAAACTATTTACAATGGTGAAAGAAGCCATATAAGACATTTTAGCGATACATTCAAATTTATTGCGGTTTATACCCGAAGTTTTTGGGGTTCTGATTTTCTTGAGTTAAAAAACAAAGGGTGAAAGCTTACTTTGGGAAAGTTTGAGGATGAAAGGAAAGCGATGGTTGAGCTTTTGCGTAAGAGAGGGATAAAAGATGAGAATGTTTTGCGAGCTATGGAGAAAGTCCCAAGGCATCTTTTCGTTCCTGAAGCATTTATACATTACGCTTATGAAGATTCAGCTTTGCCCATAGGTTTTTATCAAACAATTTCTCAACCTTATACTGTTGCCCTTATGACCGAGGCGCTTGAAGTTAAACCCGGGGATAAAATTTTAGAAGTTGGAACTGGCTCGGGTTATCAAGCAGCAATTCTTGCTGAAATGGGGGCAAAGGTTTTTACAATTGAAAGATTTGAAGAACTTTTGAAGACCGCGCTTGAGACGCTTTCAAAACTTGGGTATAATGTAATTGGGATGGTTGGGGATGGCTCAATAGGTTGGAGCGAATTTGCACCTTATGATGGGATAATTGTAACCGCAGCAGCACCTAAGATTCCAAAATCCCTTGTTAAACAACTTAAAATTAACGGACATCTTGTTATACCAATTGGCGACCTTGAGGTTCAGGAACTTTATATTATAAAGAAAATCGATGAACATAAGCTTGACATAAAGAAAAAGTTTGGTTTTAAATTTGTCCCATTGATTGGCAAAGAAGGATGGAGTGAGGAAAAGTCTAAAAACAACGGTAGATGAGTTTATAAATTTATGGAGAGAAAAGTTCTTGCAATTGTTGGACCGACAGCATCGGGGAAAACAGAATTGTCAATCATTGTTGCTGAGAAGATAGACGGAGAGATAATCTCGGCTGATTC
>JBKBWH010000062.1:0-9200 GCA_046289115.1 Candidatus Kryptonium sp. | reverse complement strand
GAGGTTTACGAGGCAAATGGTGGATATTCGGCTTTAAAAAGGGCACTTGGGATGAAACCTGACGAAATCATCGAAGAAGTGAAAAAGTCGGGATTAAGGGGCAGAGGTGGTGCCGCGTTTCCAACTGGTATGAAATGGAGTTTTATGCCAAAGGATTCGAGACCGAAATATCTAATTGTAAATGCAGATGAGGGTGAACCTGGAACCTTTAAAGATAGAGCGATAATTGAGAAGAATCCGCATCAGTTAATCGAAGGCGCATTAATAGCAGCTTATGCCACAGGGGCACAAACGATTTATGTTTATATCCGTGGTGAATATGTTAAATGGATGAAAATTCTTCAAAACGCAATTGATGAAGCTTATTATCGAGGTTATATTGGGAAAAATATCTTTAATTCCGGATTTAGCGTTGATATTTACATTCATCGTGGGGCTGGAGCTTATATTTGTGGTGAGGAATCCGCTTTGATGGAATCAATTGAGGGGAAGAGAGGTTATCCAAGGGTGAAGCCACCTTTCCCCGCTCAATATGGACTTTGGGGTTATCCGACGACGATAAATAATGTTGAAACGCTTGCAAATGTTCCTGTGATAATTGAAAAGGGTGGCGAATGGTATTCTAAGATCGGCGCTCCAAAACATCCAGGGACGATTCTTTTTGGTGTAAGTGGTCATGTGAATAAACCAGGTATTTATGAACTGCCGACCGGAGTTTTGTTGACCGATTTAATTTATAAGTATGCTGGCGGAGTTAGAAACAATAAAAAGGTTAAAGCGGTGATACCTGGGGGTTCCTCAACTCCAGCTTTAAGGGGTGATCAGATTGAGGGCGTGACAATGGATTTTGATGGGTTGAGAAATGCTGGTTCAATGATTGGGACAGGTGGGGTTATAGTGATGGATGAAGATACGGATATGGTTAAAGTTTTATGGAGGATTGCGAAGTTTTATTGGCATGAATCCTGCGGTCAGTGTACACCTTGCAGAGAGGGGACTGGTTGGATGTTTAAAATTCTTGACAGGATTGTGAAAGGCGGTGGAAAACCTGAAGATCTTGATTTGCTTGTCAGTGTTGCAAATAATATCGAAGGTAATACTGTTTGCGCTCTTGGTGATGCTGCAGCCTGGCCGATAAAATTTGGCGTCCAAAGGTTTAGGGAAGACTTTGAAAAGTATATAAAGTTTAAATCAACTGTGTTGGTTGAGAAATAACTTATATGATGAGAATAACTTTTTTACTTTGTTTTGCTTTTATTTCGTGTCAACTTTTTAAGACGCGAAGCCCTGAGATGCCAACCGAGGTGACCGAGCAATTTGGCTGGAAACAACCCATAACTCCTGAAATAACCCTTGAGAACCTGCGTAACGCGATTTACTACAGAAACACTGAGAATTACATTCGTTGTTTTGTTGATTCAAATTTTTCAGATAAAAGATTTACATTTATCCCAACTCAGGAAGCACAGATACAATATCCCGATATTTTCAAAAATTGGAATTTAAATAGCGAAAGGAATTATTTCAATAATATCAAAACCAATGTTCCGCAGGGAGGCACATCTGATCTTGTTTTATCCGGAGGTTTTCAGAGTTTCGGTACAAATGAGGCTGTCTATTATGCGAGTTATCTTGTGAATTTCCAGCATGTGGTCAAAGATGTTCCACAAAGCGCAAGAGGAAATCTTCAATTTTACCTTGCATCCGATAAAAATGGGAATTGGGTGATTTACAAGTGGATTGATATAAAAGTTCAAAATGAATTTAGTTGGAGCGAATTAAAAGCAAAATTCAGCTATTGATCAAATGAAGTTTTTTTACTTTACACTTTCAATTTTGGTTTTTTCCTGTGTTAATCCATTTGCGCCGGGACTTGATACAAGCGATGAGGAATCGGTGTTGCTTGGCGATCAAAGGACTATTGAAGGTGTTTTTCAAAATTTTAAATATGCTTATGTGTTTAAGGATACCTCCGTTTACAGCAAGTTGCTTGATGAAAATTTTGTTTTTGTTTATCGTGATTATGATAAGGGACAGGATATCTCATGGGGAAAAGTTGATGAGATGAGAGCGACTTATGGGCTTTTCAGAAATACCCAGAATCTCGACCTTATATGGAATAACATAATTGTTGATTCTGGAGATTCGCTTTATAGGAATGTTGTGAGAAGTTTTAATCTCACTGTAACATTCAATCCTGCTGATGTAGTAAAGGTAGATGGAAAAGCAAATTTTATATTGCAGCGTAGTAGTCCATCTGAGCCGTGGTTAATTGTTTTTTGGCGTGATGAATCAAATTACTAAATAAAAGTATGGGATTAGGTTGAAAGTAAAGGTTGCTTTTCAAGGGGAAAGAGGAGCTTTTAGCGAACAAGCTGGGTATTCGTTTTTCGGTAATGAGATGATACCTATTCCTCTTCGCTCTTTTGAGGAGGTTTTCAGAAGCGTGAAGAAAGGTGAAGTTGATTATGGGGTTATACCAATTGAAAATTCGTTATATGGTAGCATACATCAAAATTATGATTTGCTTCAAAGGTATAGTGTTTACATAGTTGGTGAAGTAAAGTTAAGGATAAGACATTATCTACTTGCAAATTATGGCGTGAAAATGAGCGATGTTAGGAAAATTTATTCACACCCACAGGCTTTAGCTCAGTGTGAAGGTTTTCTTAGGAAGTTAAAAGGTGTTGAGATAATTCCAACTTATGATACGGCTGGCTCCGCAAAAATGATAAAGGAGGGGAAAATACTTGACGGAGCAGCCATCGCTGGAAAGCAAACGGGCAAATATTATGGTTTGAAAGTTTTAAAATCAGGCATAGAAAATCACAAGAAAAATTTCACAAGGTTTTTAATTTTGTCAAGAAGAAAAATCATAGCGCGTAAAAATCCAAAGACATCAATCATTTTCACGACGAAAAATATACCGGGTGCTCTCTTTTCAGCGCTTGGCATCTTTGCCTACAGATACATTAATCTTTTGAAGATTGAATCGAGACCGATAATCGGGCAACCTTGGAGATATATGTTCTATCTTGACTTTGAGGGGAGCATCGAAGATGAAATTTGTGTTGATGCGATAAAAGAGTTGAAAAGAATGACGCAGTATTATAAGTTTCTCGGGACTTATGAGAAGGGGAGGGAGGTTGAATGAGATTTAGATATGCTTTTAAAGAAGCGATGTCCGGCTTTAAAAGGTCAAGGTTATCAGCTTTTGCTTCGATTTTTGTGCTTTTTGTTTCTTTGCTTTCGATGGGCACATTTGTAATTGTTGGATACAATGTAAATCGTTTAATCAAGATGATAAAAGAAAAGATTGAAATTGAGGTCTTTATAAAAGATGGGCGGACAAAAGAGCAAATAGATTCGTTGAAAAAAATTGTTAAGTCATTTGATGAAGTTGAAGATGTAATTTATATATCGAAGGAAGAAGCAGCGAAGATATTTGAAAAGGAGTTTGGGGAGGACATTTTCAGTGTTCTTGACTTCAATCCCCTTCCAGCGTCGTTCAGGGTAAAATTAAGGGAGGGTTTTAGAACCTCGCGCGGGGTTGAAAGTGTGGTTGGAAAGTTAAGAAAGATCCCAGATTTTGAAGATGTTAAGTACAGGAGGTTATTGCTTAGGATAATTGAAAGACGTTTCCAAATTTTTTCTTGGGCATTTCTTGGGGGTGGAATTTTGTTAAGCTTGATCTCAATTCTTTTGATAGTTAACACGATAAGGTTGAGCATTTACGCAAAAAGAAAATTGATAAAAATAATGCAACTTGTTGGAGCAACGCGCGGGTTCATAATGCTTCCTTTTTTAATTCAAGGTCTTTTACAAGGGCTGATCGCGGGGCTTTTCTCAGCGGCGATAATTTACATAATACTTAAAGTTGTAATACCTCAGTTTCCAGACGATGTTATAAGCAGTGTAAATATACCTGATTTATTTTTCCCCGCTTTAATTTTCCTTGGTTTGGTTCTCGGCTTCGTGGGCAGTTGGATATCGACGCGGAAGTATATCACATATAAATTGATATCTTAAAAAACAAAAGGATACCTGCTGATGAACGAATGTATATTTTGTGAAATCATCGCAAAAAAGATGCCAGCAGATTTTGTTTATGAGGATGATGAAATAGTCGCATTTAAGGACATCAATCCTCAAGCCCCGGTTCATATACTTGTGGTTCCGAGAAAACATTATTCAACGCTTCTTGACATTAAACCTGAAGATGCGGAGTTAATGGGAAAGCTAATTTTTGTTGCAAATGAGGTGGCGAAAAAGTTTAACATCCACAATCGTGGCTTTAGGCTTGTCTTCAATTGTAATCGTGAGGCTGGGCAAAGCATTTATCATGTTCATCTGCACCTTTTGGGCGGAAGAATTATGATGTGGCCACCTGGATGATGAATAAAAGTTGAAACGCTATGAAATTACACCCGATATTCGTTCATTTTCCGATTGGACTTTTTACAATTGCTTTTATCCTTGAGATAATTGAATTCGCAACGAAAGATAGATTTAAAAATTCTGCATTCCTTCTTTTATTCTTCTCTTTCTTGTTTTCAATTGTCGCTGTTCAAACTGGAAATGTTGACGCCCAAAATTTAATCTTTTCAAAAGAAGCCGAGGAGATATTTATCTTGCATCGGGATAGCGCAAACTTATTTTTGGTCACATCTGCTGCAATCTTTATGTTTAAACTTTACATTCTTTTGAAATTTAAAAGTCCATCACCTCGACTTTTATTAATTTTGCTTGGATTATACTTGGTTGGTTTATTATTTGTTTTCAGAGCAGCTTATTTTGGAATGAAACTTGTTTTTGAACATGGCGTTGGATTAAAACTAAATTGACTTTGATAGAAATGAACGGATTCATCGTCGATTGGCATAGCCTTAACTACCCGATTAATTTAGAATCTATTTTTAATCGGAATTCCGAAACCGAACTTGAAGTCGGATTTGGTAATGGAGTTTTTCTCCTTCAAATAGCCAAAGATAATCCGAGTAAGAATTTCATTGGAATTGAATTGGTGAACTTCTTTGCGAAAAAAGCTGATAAAAAAATCAAAAACGCTGGGATTGACAATGTGAGGTTGTTTGTCGGGGATGCGAAGTTGTTACTTTTGATATTGTTTCAGGATAAAGTTTTTGACCATATATATTTTAATTTCCCTGACCCTTGGTTTAAGAAGAAACATAAGAAAAGGAGATTGCTTAAATTCGGCTTTAATTGTTTGCTTGCCAAACGGCTTAAAGATGGAGGTTTAATTTCGGTGGCCACGGATCATCCCGAATTTAGGGATTTTGTGCTTGAGTCAGTTCTTGATTCCGGCTTTTTTGCAAGTGTATATCCAAGTGGTTTCACGACGGAAAACCCGGGATATTATCCGACAAAGTACGAACAAAAATGGCGAAGTCAAGGTAAGGAGATTTACTATATGAAATTTAAAAAAATTTTCCATCCTGTTGTTTTTGATGTTAATGAATATCTCACGGAGGAGAACCTGTGGTATGTGGTTTATTCAAAGGGTTTAAATAGGGTTATAAAGGATTTGAGAAAAACTTGCAGGGGGTGAAACCAAGTTTATCGCCCGCCAATTAATTCCCTCAATTTCCTTGACTTGATAACCGAAAATTTGATAAATTAGACTGACAGATATTAAAAAATATCGCTTCTTAAAAAACATTATGTCCAGATTGAAACTCTTGTTTGCTTTGTTAATCATTTCTATCGTCAACGCCAAATCTCAAGTTTCTCCAGATTCCATCGTTATTTCAAATTTTGCCAATTTTATTGATACAACGCTAAGTCGGGGGGTTAGTGTTGGTAATTCATCAGGCCATTTAATTTTGAAGACAAGTGAGCAAGAGAACCTTGCCAAGAATAGAAGAGCAACGATAACTTACTATGGAACTGGAGAGCCCAAAACCCAAACAGGGGACCGAGATACTACTACGGGAAATCCAATGAAGGTAATTGATGGAGATACCAGAACATTCTGCCAGATTAGACCGGGGGGTGATGGGAGTTATATTCTTATTGATTTGCTCGCATTTAGAAGGATCAACAAGGTTGTGATTATAACTTTTGGTTTAAATCAATCCCTTAGACCAAGGGCTTACACGATTTACGCGGGGACTGATTCAATTCAATTGACGAGGATTTTACAAAAGACGGATAATCTTGATGTAAAAACGATCGATATTTTTGACCCCATTATTGCGAGATTTGTGAAGATCGTTTTTGATGTTGTTGATAGGTTTAGCTCAACAGTTATATCTGAAATAGAGGTTTATGGTGTTGGATATTTATCATATGGGGAATATTATTCGAAGGTTATTGATGTGGGTCAGGCGGTGAACTGGGGTTGGGCTGAATGGGATGCTGAGTTACCCGAAGGTACCAATGTAACTTTTCAATTTCGGACTGGAGCTACGCCAAGGGTTGATGATACATGGAGTCGGTGGTCATCGGAGATTTCTCAAACTGAAATTTTAAAAGTTGATGAACCGAGGCGTTATATTCAATTTAAGGTGAACTTATCTACATCAGCCACGGAAACACCAATTTTGAAAAGGCTTAGCATATTTTATGATAAGAAACTCGTTGCTCAAAATATTGCTTTTGAAGTTAACCCACCCGTTGTTCCAATTTTAAAGCGAACTGAGATATCTTGTGATTTTGATGTTACTGTTGACGAAAATTCGCTCGGCATTGATACTTTGTTGATATTTACGCCGTCACCGGCTAATGTTGAAGCTGTTTTACTCAATGGAGTTCCAGTTGCATATTCACTGGTATCAACCCCTGAATACATCAAGGTGGCTTTTAATCAATCGATCAACTCAAACTCAAGGATATCCGTTAAACTAAGTTTAACACTTTATCTTGATGTTAATGAGTTTCCAGCGGTTGCAATAAGCAAGAGCACGCCTTTGAACCCGCAATTTGTCAATGTGTATAAAAGGGGAAATTTGACCAGTTGGACCGTTTTAACAAGCGGAGTGTCTGAAAGATTAATAGTTGACCTGCAGATAAATCCGAACCCATTTTCTCCAAATGGAGACGGGCTAAACGACCAAACTCAGATAAGTTTTTTCCTTTCTAATCTCAATATTGAGAGAAATTTGAAAATTCAAATTTTTGATTTGACGGGTAGGCTTGTTAGAACAGTTTTTGATGGTCCAAGTAAGGCGTTTGCCTATATCTCTTCTAATTCATTTTCGTGGGATGGTAGGGATAATAATGCAAAACTTGTCAGACCTGGTGTTTATCTTTTAAGAGTTGCGATAGATGCGGATGCGGGGACTGAATCAGTTTTTAAAACCATAACCGTTGTTTATTGAAAAATAATTTTTTCATTTCGATGAGAAAAATTGTTTTATGGACAATTTTGGTTGCAGTTGAATTTAACAGCATATTTGCTGGGGCTTTTAGAGATCTTGGAAATGGAGCTCGAGCCATATCGCTTGGCTTGGGTTATGTTGCGATTGCCGATAATCCGTATGCTATTTTTTATAATCCAGCTGGAATAGGGCAAATAAAAAGATTTAATTTAGCAACCACATATTCGCGACTTTATCCATTCGTTCAAGATGAGAACCTTTACTACTTAACTTTAGCTGGGGTTTTGCCTGTTTTCTCTATTTTTGATTTTGGTGTTGGAATTTCATATTTCAAAACAGGGATGTGGAGTGAAAATCAACTCATTTTTTCAGTGGCAAGAGAGTTCAGATTTATCAAAGGTTTATCAATAGGAGGAAACTTGAAATTTTTAAGGTGGTCTGCCGTTGCGCCAGTTGGTGAATCGGGTTATTCTTACTTTAATTTTACATTTGATGCTGGTGCTGTTTTAGTGTGGAAAAATTTTATAAATGGTTCCGATTTAAGATTTGGTCTGGCGGTAAAAAATGTGACGCAGCCAAGCGTTGCGATGAACAAATCAGCTGAGGCAAAATTACCGCTTGAGGTTTCGGGTGGGATTGCTTATGTTTCAAATTCTTACAACTATCTGGTGGGTTTAGGAATTTCAAAGTCAGAAGGTGATTTAAAGGTTGACGCTGGGTTGGAAATTTTGGCTTTTTCTTCCGAATTTTTGAAAGATCGTTTTGAATTTGTATTAAGAGGTTCAGGTGGAACTATTTTAGAGGGTGGAAAGCAATCCAGTCTAAACCCTGGGTTTGGAATAAGATACTGGAAGTTTAAAATTGATTATGTTTATGTCTATCAATTTGAAATATCTGATGCAGGTGGAAGCCACAAGTTCAGCATTGAGTTTAATTTCTAAAAAAATGATCACAATCGCTATGAGAGTGTTTATCGTACTTTTTGTGGTTTTAACCATCGGATTTGAGACTCTAAATGCTCAATTTATAGCAAGAGATAAAGAAAGTTATCTCAATTACTCAGGGAGAAATTACGAAAATTATAGTATATCATTTTTGCGAAAGCGATTTTACGACAACTTTGGAAATTTTCTTATAGACGGTAGTTTAATTTTTGAATTGCTTGAAAATCAGCGTCAGCTTGTAGGACAGGAATTGGGTGGGTTCAGCAGCTTAACGAAGTCAAGGTTTTATTATCAATATTTTCAAAATCTTGTGATTGCCAGTGATAATTACGGAGATTTTCAAACGAGGTTGATAATTGGTGATGCCATAAGAACGAAATTCACATCGCTCACATTTGATAAGGCGAGGTTTAATGGTGTTAGATGGGATGGGGCTACGACAAAGCATAGGGGTACTGTTGTCTTTTCAAGGGTTAGCGACCCTGTCAGATTTAGGTTTGATTCACCTCTTTTAATAGATGGGATTCAAAGGACACGAAATTGGGCTCAATATCTTTTCGGAGGTCATTTTGAAACAGATATTGGTGATGTTTTAACAATTGGTGCAACTTATGTAAATCAACATACAAGGCGAATGGATGTTAACGCTCGAGATGTCCCATTTAAAGGAGTTCCACCAAATGGAGTTCCAAGGATCATTTTTGTCCGAATAAGTGATGACTCTCCCAGAGATGGTTCGGGTCCAATAATTTATTCAGAGCCTGTTGTTAAAATTAACGGTGTAAGGATTTCAACAAAAAATATAAATGGCAAAGTCCCATCACCGCAGGAAACCGTTCTTGGTGCGCCAATTCAATATTATGTCTTTAGAAACTTCAGCATAGATAGAACTCTTTGGGTTGCTGGGGCTGATACA
>JBKBWH010000061.1:0-9246 GCA_046289115.1 Candidatus Kryptonium sp. | reverse complement strand
CACCGAGCGCATGCTTCAACTGAAGGCGTTGCGAGGTTCGTCAAGGAAACCGCGATAGGTTATTTAATGCAAAAGGAAATAGAATATCTGTCTAAAGCAACTTCAAACCCAGAAAAACCGTGTGTTGCAATTCTTGGTGGCGCGAAGGTTTCAGATAAAATTCAGGTAATAAAGAATTTGATCGATAAAGTTGACGCATTTTTAATTGGTGGAGGAATGGCAAATACATTTTTAAAGGCGAGAGGGTATGAGGTTGGGAAATCGCTCGTTGAGGAAGATAAAATTGAACTTGCCAAAGAAATTTTAAGCGAAGCTGAAAAGAAAAATATCACATTCCTTTTACCCGTTGATTGTGTAATTGCTAACAAGTTTGCTAACGATGCCGATTTTGAAATCGTCGCGATTGATAAAGTTAAACCAGATTGGATGATACTTGACATTGGTCCTGAAACCGTAAAAAAGTTTGGTGAAATTTTGGAGGATGCAAGGACGGTTGTTTGGAACGGACCGATGGGTGTTTTTGAATTTGAGAATTTTGCGAAGGGAACATTTGAAATTGCCAAAATTTTGGCTGAATTGACGAAAAAAGGAGCTACGACAATCATTGGTGGTGGAGATTCAGCTGCAGCAATTTCAAAAGCGGGATTGTCTGATAGTGTTTCGCATGTTTCAACAGGTGGTGGTGCTTCACTTGAGTTCCTTGAAGGGAAAGTTCTACCTGGGATAGCTGCTATAAAGGATAAATAATTTTGCCGAGAGCACACTTTCCATATTTTTAATTTATTGAAGGGTGTTGTATATTTTGTTTTGAAGCGAAAAATAATTTTTATGCCGATGAGTTATAGATATTACAGACCGAGTTTCTTTCGCGGTTTTAGGTTTTTTCCATCCGCGATAAAATACTTCATTATTGCCAATGTTGTTGTCTATCTTTTGCTTATGTTTTTCGGGTTGAACTTTAGAATTTCTGGCGTTCCGCTTTATCTTTATGTTTATAAATTTTTTGCCCTGAATCCAGTTGGAGATGGATTTAAGCTTTGGCAATTGATAACTTATATGTTCATTCACGATCCGAAGGGAATTTTTCATATTCTTTTTAACATGTTGATGCTTTGGATGTTTGGGACTGAGATAGAGAATATGTGGGGGACGAAAAGATTTTTAGTTTACTATTTCGTAAGTGGAATTGGAGCTGGAATTACACATTTAATCTTTGCACCGCTTTTTGGGCAAATTGGTCCTGTAGTTGGGGCTTCAGGTGCAATTTATGGAGTTATGATCGCGTTCGCCGTTATGTTTCCAGATAGATATATTTTTCTTTATTTTTTAATTCCCATTCCAGCAAGAATTTTTGTCGCCATTCTTGTGTTCTTTGATCTGGTGATGGGTGTTTTTGGAAGCGATGGAATTGCTCATTTTGCTCATCTTGGCGGGGCTATTGTTGGATTCGTTTACATAAAACTGATGCATGCTGGATTTGACTTGTCTGATTTCATCTCAAGGATAAAATTCCCGAAGTTTAAAACGAAAAAACAAAAGAGAAAATATCTTCTTGTTGATGATGAAATAATAACACAGGAACAGATTGACGCTATCCTTGATAAGATAAGCCAATATGGATATGACAGTTTAACTGAGCGTGAGAAGAAAATTCTTTACGAGGCAAGTAAAAAATTACGCTAATAAAGAGAGAAAACTTATTATGATAGATAGAAGAAAATCTCGCAAAGTTTATGTTGGAAATGTTCCCATTGGTGGTGATGCTCCAATTTCGGTTCAATCAATGACTAAAACGAGAACCGAGGATGTAAAGGGGACATTGAAGCAAATTTACCAGCTTGCAGAAGCGGGATGTGATATTGTTCGTGTCGCAGTTCCAAATAAAGAAGCAGCTGAAGCTCTTGCTGAAATTGTCAAAGGTTCACCAATTCCTGTCGTTGCTGATATTCACTTCAATCATATTTTTGCTTTAAAAGCGATTGAAGCGGGTGTTGCTAAAGTTAGAATAAATCCGGGAAATATCGGCTCGAAAGAAAGGATAAAACAAGTTTTGAAAGCTGCTAAGGATAGAGGTATTCCAATAAGGATTGGGGTTAATTCGGGCTCGCTTGAGAAAGATTTGCTTGAGAAATATGGCTATCCAACCGCTGAGGCACTTTTTGAAAGCGCAATGCGTCATGTGGAAATATGCGAAGAGTTTGGTTTTTCAGACATAGTTATATCGGTGAAGTCAACGGATGTGCGATTAATGATAGAAGCATATAGATTGATTGCAAGTAAAACGGAGTATCCACTTCATCTTGGCGTAACTGAAGCCGGTCCCTCTTTCACTGGGACCATAAAATCTGCGGTTGGAATTGGAACTTTGCTTGCTGAAGGGATAGGGGATACGATAAGGGTTTCATTGACCGATGATCCTGTCAAGGAGGTTGAGGTTGGAAGGGAAATTTTACGCTCGCTTGGGCTTTCGTCAAGGAATGTTGAGATAATTGCCTGCCCAACATGTGGCAGACTTGAGGTTGATTTGTTTAAAATTGTAAATGAATTGCAAAATAAATTGAGCAAAATAAAAAAACCTGTTAAAGTGGCAATCCTTGGCTGCGTTGTAAATGGTCCCGGTGAAGCAAGTGAAGCTGATATCGGTGTTGCATGTGGCAAAGGAGTTGGAATTTTATACCGAAATGGTGAGGTTGTAAGAAGAGTTAAGGAAGAGGAAATCGTCCAAGCGGTGATTGAAGAGGTGGAGAAATTTAATCCGAACGGTAGGTAATTTGGAAATTTACTTTTTAGGTGTTTAATTTAACATTTGTTAATCAAAAACTAATATTTGGCAAAGATGCAAGAGCATAAATTTCCGTTTCCTGGGATACCAACGACATCTGATGGAGCTGGTGCAGTTGTATGGGTTGAAACACACATAAGCCAGGGTGCATGTGCTTATCCGATCACTTCTTCAACAACGATGGGTCAAGGCTTTCAAGCTGAAGTTGCAAATGGGAAAAGAAATCTCTGGGGTGAAAAACTTTTCTTTTTTGAGCCGGAATCAGAACATAGCTCCGCTTCTGTATGTGAGGGATTTGCTGCAGCTGGTGGAAGGATAACTAACTTCACATCTGGTCAAGGGTTAATTTTAATGAAAGAGGTTCTTTATGCAATAGCGGGTAAGAGATTGCCAATAGTTTTTCACATTGGGGCGAGAGCCTTGACATCTCATTCTTTAAATGTTCACGCTGGACATGATGATGTTATGGGAGTTGCCGATTGCGGATGGGGAATAATTTTTGCGCGAAATGTTCAGGAAGTTGCGGATTTAACTTTAATAGCGCATCGCGCAGCTGAAAATTCAATGACGCCGTTTTTGATGGTTCAAGATGGCTTTCTAACAACGCACACGATTGAGAATGTCTTTTTACCGGAGCCGGAACTTATGAAACAATTTATTGATGACCCGAATAAAAAATTAAAAAATTTGATGAACCCGTATTTCCCGCTTATGTCGGGAGTTGTTCAAAATCAGGATAGCTATATGAAGGGTAAAATTGCGCAACGATATTACTATGACAAAGTGCCGAGCGCAATTAAAGAGGCTATGGAAAAATATTATGAACTTACAGGCAGGAAATATGACTTTATAGATGCGTATAAAGTTGAAGACGCAGAATATGTTGTCGTTGGAATGGGTTCATTTATGGAAACCGCAATGGCGACGGTTGATTATTTGAGAGAGGTTGAAGGGTTGAAGGTTGGAGCTTTAACTGTGACGGTTTTTGCTCCTTTTCCGGGCAAAGAAATCGTTGAAGCATTAAAGCATGTAAAAGCGTTTGCCGTTTTAGAGAGAATGGATAACCCACTTGCGCAATCAAATCCATTAACAATGTCAATAAAAGCATCATTTGCAGATGCATTTATTGGTTCAAAGGGTTATCCAAAGATAGATAGGATTCCAAGAATTTTCTCAGGTGCGGGTGGACTTGGAAGTAGAGATGTAAGACCCGGTGATTTTATCGCTATTTTCAAGAATATGATGAGAAATGATGGAAAGGAAAAAGAATTTTTTGTTGTGGGGATAAAACATGAACTTGCCCTCGAAAGGGAATACGATCCAGATGTTAGACCTAAAGGTGCATTCTCGATGCGCGGTCATTCTGTTGGTGGATATGGTTCTGTTACAACGAATAAAGTTATAGCTACTTTACTTGAGGATATATTTAAACTTCAGGTGCAAGCATACCCGAAATATGGTTCGGAAAAGAAAGGATTGCCGACAACTTATTATTTAACGGCAGCAAAAGAGAAAATAAGAACACATTGCGAACTCACACATGTTGAATTTGTTCCGATGAACGATGTCAATGCCTTTAATTTAGGTAACCCTCTTGCTGGCTTGAGAGAGGGAGGTATGATTTTCATTCAGAGCGATAAAACAAACCCAGAGGATGTTTGGAGTGAAATTCCATCTTATGCGAAGAAGATCATAAAAGATAAAAGGATAAAAGTGTATTTTCTTGACACAGTTAAAATTGCTCAAGAGGTTGCACCAACTCCAGACCTTGAGCAGAGAATGCAAGGGATTGTTTTGCTTGGTATTTTTTTGAAGGTTACCCCGTTTAGGGAAGAATATGGGCTAAGTGAAGAAGAGTTGTTTAAAGGTGTTGAAAAATCGATTAGAAAATATTTTGGGAAACGCGGTGAAAAGGTAGTTCAAGCAAATCTTGAAGCAGTTAAACGTGGTTATTATGAAGTTATGGAAGTTCCTCCAGATTTAATAGAAGCGACGGAAGTTAAAGCTGAATTTGAATTTTAAACAAATTGGAGATCGAAAAATGGAAGATAGAGAAAAATTTTCTCAGGGAAATGGAGATCAATCTTGGGAGGAAATTTACAAAGACATTATAGATATTGAATACTTCAACGAGGAGGTTGTAGGCGCTTACAATCGGGGAGTGGCTGAGGAAGAATTACCTGCGGATATTTATACTGCTAGAAGCGTGATACCAGCTGGAACAGGTGCACTTAGAGATTTTAGTTATATTGCTCCAGAGATTCCGCTTTTTAATCCTGATAATTGTGTGGGTTGTATGGAGTGTGTGACTGAATGTCCTGATACAGCTATACTTGGCAAGGTTGTCCCCGAGTCAAAATTGGAAGAAGAACTTAACAAAATTCAAGATCCCATTAAAAGGGAACATTTCCGCAAGCAGTTTGCAAAGACTACGAAATACTATGATGTGCCGAAGAAAAAAGGAATTGAACCGGGTTTGTTTATGATCGCTGTTGATCCAACGAAGTGCAAGGGTTGCGCTGAATGTGTTGCGGCTTGTGGAGAGCATAATGCTTTGCAAATGATCAAAAAGACCAGCGAAAATTTAAGAAGATATAGAGAGGTTTTTGAATTTTATACAAAGCTTCCAGAAACTCCAAGAGAATATATCCAAGATAAAGTTCTTGCTGATATGATGCTTGCTGGGAAATCTTTGCTTTATGTCGGCGGAGCTGGTTCATGTATGGGTTGTGGTGAAGCTACTGCAATAAGAATGATGCTTGCGGCGACAGGTTTTGTTTATGGTCCTGAAAATATTGGAATCGTAGCAGCAACGGGATGTAATACGGTTTATTCATCGACCTATCCGTATAATCCGTTTAGAGTGCCATGGATAAATTCTTTGTTTGAAAATGCCCCAGCTGTGGCGATCGGGATCAGGGCAAGATGGGATCAAATGGGATGGCAGCATAAAAGATTGTGGGTCATAGGTGGAGATGGAGCAATGTATGATATTGGTTTTCAGTCTCTTTCAAGAATGCTTGCTTCCGGTATGGATATAAAAGTTCTTGTCCTTGATACTCAAGTTTACTCAAATACCGGAGGTCAATCTTCAACCTCAAGCTATTTAGGGCAAGATACAAAACTTTCTGCCTATGGTAAAGAGATCAAGGGCAAGTCAGAAAGAAGGAAAGAACTCGCCCAAATTGTGATGATGCATCCCGATGTTTTCGTTGCTCAAACTACCCCAGCACACATTAACCATTTCTATCGCTCAATTCTTTCAGCAAATGAATTTCCAGGTCCAGCTGTTGTCATAGTCTATACAACATGTCAACCTGAGCATGGGGTTGGCGATGATATGGCTATGCATCAGGCAAGGCTTGCTGTTGAATCAAGGGCATTTCCACTTTTGATCTATGATCCAAGAAAAGGGGAAACAATCAGAGAAAGATTGAGCTTGCAAGGTAATCCTGCCGTCAAAGACGATTGGTATGTGCATCCAAAGACGGGAGAGGTTATTGATTTTATTTACTTCGCAAGGACCGAAGGTAGGTTTGCGAAACATTTTGATAAGGATGGGAATCCGGATGAAGTATTGTTGCAGGCTCAAGAAGACCGATTAAAAAATTGGCGATTGCTTCAAGAGCTTGCGGGATTGAGATAAAAAGATGTTGAAAGTGAATCGTTGCAAAAGAATTTGATTTTTTGAGATAATAAAGTTATTTTTCAGTAAAATTTTGCATATGTGAGTTGATTAGAGATGAACACGGTGGGAAACATCTCAGCAAGGCTTGTGGTTATGTTTGTTTTTATGTTGATCCTTGTGTTTTTAATTGTAGCGATTGACAATAAAACAGCGCAATTATTAATTGGTTTTGTTCTGTTAATTTCTATAGGTCTTGCAATTAGATTTGTGATCTCGGCAAAGAAGAAAAATATTTCAGATAAAGTTTCCACTTACGAGGAGAGGCGAACCATTTACACTATGGATGAAGGTTTCGTAATTAAAAAAACCGGGCAAAGTCAAACGAGCTCGTTTGAAAAGTTAAATCCAAGAGAGGAATTTAAAGAACTTTTAAAAGAGGTTCTTATTCTTATCAAGAAAAATATCGTTGCTGATTCAGTTGCTTTTTACTGGGCTAATGAAGATAAAAAACAAATGGTCTTTGAGGAAGGTATAACTGACCTTGGATTTAATTTTGTTCGCAGATACAATTGGGATGATGACGCTTTGACTACGGTTGCAAGAACTGGGGTTCCAAAGGTAATTGGAGATATTAACTCTTCGGGAAGTGAAGATGTTATAAAATACCAAAACCCAAAAGTAGGAAGCAAATCTTTGCTTGTTTTCCCTGTTTTCTATAAAAATAGAACTGTCGGCGTCATCTTGCTTGATTCCCGTCAAGCTCAAACATTTAGCGATGATGATGTTGAGAATGTTAACCTTTTTTCTAAATTGATCTCAGACCTTATAGGAAATTACATTACTAAATTTGACCTTTATCATAAAGCGAAAATCCTTGAAATTATCGGTACCCTTGAAAAGTTTGATTTAGAAGAGTTGTTCAACCGAATTCAAAATTTTGCAATAAAAGTTCTTGATTGTTCAGCGATTGCAATTGTTTTGTTTGAAGAAGGGAAATGGATCGTTGCACATGGGTACTCAAAACTTGGAAAATATGTTGAGGCTGGAACTGAAGTTAAAATTAATGGTACGCTTGTGGGCGAGGTTATAGTGAGTGGAATTCCAAAAGTGATTCCATCAACAAGAATGCAAGGTAAGATTTATAGATTCACCGAGAGCGAGAAGATCAATCTTGAGTCTTCAATTGCTGCTGTCCCGATAAGATATGGGAGGAAATGCTATGGTGCGATGGTTTTTGAACATCCGAAGCAAAACTTTTTTTCTTCCTATAGCGAGATAAAAAAGCTTGAAAACCTTGCAAATCTCGTTGGCATGTTGCTTGAAAATGAGATCTTGAATGAGCTGGTAGAAAGTTATTTTATTTATGACGAGGAAACGCTTTTGATGAAAAAAAATTATTTTCTCTCCAGATTAAATACCGAGATCGGCAGGAAAGCAAAACATGGCGGAGAACTTACCCTTATTTTAATAAGTGTTGATAATATTGATTACATAAAATCAACTTATGGCAGTGAATCGGTTAAGGCAATTCAACCGCGCATTGCTGAGTTGGTTCGAGGTAATTTAAATAGTTATGATCTCGCTGGTAAACTTGATGATGATTTGATCGGTGTCGCCCTTGTTGAAATGGGACCAAATGATGCTTATATATGGGCAGAGAAATTAAGAAAAATTATATCAAATCAGGAGATAAAATCTGGAGACAAAAGTTTTAGTGTGACTGTTACAATCGGTATTTCAGCTTGGGATGGTGAAGGAAGTGCTACTGATTTTGTTGAAAAAGCTAAAAGAAACTTTTTAAAAGTGCTTCAAAGTAGTGAGAATGTCGTCAAGGTTTTTTAAAAACAAAAATTACAATATGAAATGGCTAAAAAGGTAGCTTCATTTGCTGACAAAGTTGCAAAAGATGCAAAGAAAGTAGTAGCAACCTGTCCTCAATGTGGCGCTCCTATCCAAGTTGCATATCTTGTTGTTTCAAAGAAAAGTGAGGAGACGGGAAATTGGCGCTATAATAAAAAATCTGTGAAAATTTGTAAGTGCAATGAGAAGGAAATATACGCAATGTAGGTTGGAACATTTTGGGTAAAATTTAAGTTATTCTATCTTTGAACAATAAAGGTTAATGTTCGAATGATACTGGGAAAAGTTGTAGGAACGGTTTGGGCAACGAGAAAAGATGAAAGTTTGACTGGGTTAAAGTTTCAGATTGTTAAGCATGTAGATCTTGAGTATAATTTGAAGGATAACTTTTTGATAGCTGTCGATAGTGTTGGTGCTGGGATAGGTGAAATTGTTCTCGTTGCCACTGGTAGTTCAGCACGGCTTACCGCCGTGACGAAAAATAAGCCCGTTGACGCTGTGATAATGGCAATTGTTGATAAGTTGGATGTTGTTTCAGATTAAAACTAAAGGAATGTTGGTGTGTGTTTATAGCCAAAGTTATAGGGACTGTATGGGCAACGGTTAAAGACCAAAATTTACGGGGATACAAATTACAGATAATTCAGCCATTAACTTCAAAAGGAGAAAAGTTCGGTGTTCCAATTATAGCTGCTGATACGATTGGTGCAGGTCCTGGTGAGGTGGTTATGTATATAACTGCTCGAGAGGCTGTGATACCTCTTGATGTTAAAGAAGCACCTGTTGATGCTTCAATTGTTGGAATAATTGAAAAAATTGATATCGGTTTATAAAAACAAAATTTAAATAGCAAGTTAAAGGTATGGTGAGAATTACGAAAACAATCACTAATCGGGAAAGTATTTCAATTGATAAGTATTTGCAAGAAATTGGAAAGTACGAGCTACTTACACCAGAGGAAGAGATTGAACTTGCT
>JBKBWH010000060.1:0-9281 GCA_046289115.1 Candidatus Kryptonium sp. | reverse complement strand
ATATCGCAATAATAATGGATGGCAATGGACGATGGGCTAAAAAAAGAGGATTGCCAAGGGTTGCTGGGCATAGAGAGGGAATTAAATCGGTTAGAGATGTCGTTGAGGCATGTGCACAACTTGGAGTGAAATATTTGACTTTGTTTGCCTTTTCTACTGAGAACTGGAAAAGACCTAAATACGAAGTTGATACATTGATGAAGCTTCTTATTAAAGTCCTACGGACAGAAGTAGATAAACTTCAGAAGAACGATATAAAACTTATGGCAATTGGTGATATTAAGAGTTTACCTGTCGAGGTTCAACATGAGCTTAAAGAGGCAATTGAAAAGACGAAGAATAATAAGCGAATGGTTTTAAATCTCGCTATAAGTTACAGTGGCAGATGGGAAATTATTGAAGCGGTTAAGGACATAGCTAGGGATGTTAAAAGTGGTAAGCTTAAAGTTGATGAGATTGATGATAAACTTTTTTCAAATTATTTGAAGACGGCGGGTATACCAGAACCTGATTTACTTATACGAACGAGTGGAGAGTATAGAATAAGTAATTTCTTGCTGTGGCAGATTGCTTATACAGAACTTTATATTTGTGATTGTCTTTGGCCAGATTTTAGAAGGAAACATCTGTATGAGGCGATAAGAGATTATCAGAGAAGAGAAAGAAGGTTTGGTATGACAAGCGAGCAAATAAAAAAGAAAAGTTTTAATGGTAATGCGTAAATTTTCAAGTTATATTCTTTTAATTCTATTTTCGGTTTTGAGTTTGTTTGCCCAGCAGCAGGAAGTTTATAAAATTCTTGGAATTTCGGTTGAAGGGAATACAGTTGTTCAATCTTCCGCTATAATTGCTAACTCGGGATTAAAGGTTGGTGATGAAATTAGTTTTACGAGGGTTGGAAATATCTTAATATCTGGTGATAAGATCAGGAATGCAATCAAGCAGCTTTGGGCTTTAAGGGTTTTTAGAAAGGTTAGCATTGAAATAGAAAATCAGGTTGGCGATGGCGTTTATCTTCTAATTCGGGTTGAGGAATATCCACGGCTTGACGATATAATAGTTGAGGGGGCTAAAGCGATTTCTGTAAAGGACATCAAAAATAAAATTAACCTTGTTCGTGGGCAGGTAATTGCCGAAAATAGACTAACTTCAATTGCAAACGACATAAAGAGAGCATATGAAGAAAAGGGATATTTTCTTGCCGATGTAAAGTTTGACATCATTCCAACGAAGGAGGGGAGGGCAAATTTAAAAGTTAGCATAAATGAGGGACGGAAAATTTCAATCAAAAAAATTATATTTGAAGGAAATTTAAAGGTCAAGGATGGCGATTTAAAAGGTGCGATGAAAGATACGAAAGAGAAAAAGTGGTGGATGTTTTGGCGGACGGCAAAGTTTGACAGAAAGAAATATGAGGAGGACAAGAAGAAGATAATTGAATACTATCGTAAAAAGGGATTTAAGGATGCGACAATACTTGACGATTCGGTGTATGTAGATGAGAAAAGGGAGAATCTTTTTGTGAAGATAAATCTATTTGAGGGACCACAGTATAAGGTTCGGAATGTCACTTGGGAAGGAAACACAGTTTTTGATGATAAGGTTTTAAGCGAACGGCTTGGCTTTAAAAGTGGTGAAGTTTACAATCGGGAGAAGTTTGAAAAGAATTTATATGGCAATGAACAACAAACGGATGTTGCTTCGCTTTATCTTGACAATGGATATTTGACAATGAATATGCAACCTGAGGAAGTTAAAGTGGCTGAGGATACTTTGGACATTGTGATTCATGTTTTTGAAGGTAAACAGTTTAGAATAAGAAGGGTTGACATCAAAGGAAATACTAAAACGAAAGATAAGGTAATAAGACGTGAACTTTACACCGTCCCGGGGAAATATTTCAGCAGGAGCGATATCGTAAGAAGTATAAGAAATCTCGCTGTTTTAAACTATTTTAATCCTGAAAAGCTCAAACCTGATTACAGGATGGTAAGTGATTCAACTGTGGATTTAACTTATGAAGTTGAGGAGAAGTCAAGCGATACTTTCAACGCTTCAGTAGGGTACAGCAGTTTTGGGTTGATCGGGAGCATTGGTGTGACATTTAATAACTTTTCGATTTCCGAGCCGTGGCGTGGCGGGGATGGGCAGATGCTTAATTTTGAATGGGTTTTTGGAAGATATGATTATAGAACTTTCAGTTTGAGCTTTAGAGAGCCGTGGTTTAAGGATACGCCGACATCAATTGGTTTTAACATTGTTGATACAAGATATGCTTTTGGTTATGAATTGAGGCAGACTGGAGGTTCTATGAGTTTAGGAAGGAGGTTGAGGTGGCCTGATGATTATTTTAGGATCGATTATATTTTTAGATTCCAAATTTATAATGTCTCTGGAACAAGTGGATATTACAGAGAAGGAAAATGGAGCCAGTTTAGTTTAACACAGGTTATATCAAGGAGTAGCATTGATAATCCGATTTTCCCGAGCATTGGTTCAAATGTTTCACTTTCGACTGAGATATCTGGTGGTCCTATTTTTCCCGGGACTACGGACTATTTTAAAATTTATTTGAGTTCTGAGTGGTTTGCCAGAGTTTTTAATTGGGAAAAGTTGGTGTGGTATAATTCATTTGATTGGGGTTATGTTGATGGTTTTCGTCGTGATTCATTTATTCCGCCAATTGAGTTGTTTTCAATGGGTGGGACGGGGCTTGGTTATATTGCGGTAACTCCACTTCGTGGTTATGAAGATATGTCGATCGCAGTCACATCAAATCGCGTTCCTCAGGGAAAAGTTTTGATGAAGTATACGACTGAGCTTCGTTTTGGTTTAACTATGAATCCAATGCCGATATATTTGTTATTATTTGCCGAGGCTGGCAATGCATGGACAAAGACAAGGCAGGTGAATTTGTTTAATTTAAATCGTTCTGCCGGTTTTGGCGTGCGCCTTCATATGCAACCTGTTGGTTTAATCGGATTTGATTACGGATATGGATTTGATGATGTTGAACCCAAAGATGGGAAACCCGATGGATGGCGTTTCCATTTCCAGTTTGGCAGAGGTTTTTAATTTAAATGTAAACAAAATATGGAGAATCCTGATGATGAGAAATATCCTTTTACTTTTATCTACCTTTCTTTTTATCACTTCGCTTTATTCACAACAAGCAACGATAAGAATTGGATATGTTGATTCGCAGGTAATTTTGCAGCAGTTGCCCGAAGCTCAAAGGATTCAAAGAGAACTTGATAACCTTTTGCAGAAGTATCAAAGTGAGTATGAGCAAATGGTTAAGGCTTATCAAAGCAAGGTTGAAGAATATCAAAAGAAAGAAGCGATGTTAAATCCACAGGCTAAGGAACAAATGCAAAGGGAAATTTTGGAACTTGAGCAGAAGATTTTTGATTACAGAAATCAAAAGCTTGGTCCACAGGGAGAATTTGAACAAGAGAGGGAAAAAAGATTTAAGCCGTTGAGGGATAAAATTATTGATGCGATTGAGGATGTCGCTAAGGAAGAAAAATTGAACTTTGTTTTTGATAAAGCTGGGGATGTAATTTTGCTTTATGCCGACAAGCAATTTGACATTACATTTAAGGTTCTTGATAAATTAACAAGGGGAGCAAAATCTAAATGAAAGTATTTTTGAAGGTTCTGCTTTTATCTTTAGTTTGTGCTGGATTTTTGTTTCCTCAGGTAAAGATTGGTTATATCGATTCGGAGACGATAATGAAGCAACTTCCTGAGGCACAAGAGGCGCAGCGGAAGATCGATGATTTTATTAAACAGTGGCAGGGAGAGCTTCAAAAGATGAGGGACGAATGGAAAACAAAATATGATGAATATGAAAAGAGGAAGCTTATTTTAACTGATGAAGCAAGGGCACAAATGGAAAAAGAGTTAACAGAACTTGATAGAAAGATTGCTGATTTCCAAATGCAAAAGTTTGGTCCGGATGGAGAACTTTATCGTAGGCAGGCTGAAATCGTTAAACCAATTCAGGATAAAATTTTTAAGGCGATAAAAGAAGTTGCGCTTGAGGAAGGATACGATTTTGTGTTTGACAAAAGTGGGGAGATTTTATTGCTCTATGCGAATGAAAAATATGATTTAACTCAAAAAGTATTGAACAAACTTTTACAAGTAAAATGATTTCTTTATGAGGTTGTCAGAAATTGCAAAAATTTTAGGATGTAAGTTAGTTGGGGATGGAGATGTGGAAGTGAAGCGAGTTTCAGAGATACAAAATGCATCCAAAGGCGACATAACATTTATTGCAAATCCGAAGTATGAAAAGTTCTTTGAGACCACGCAAGCCTCAGCTGTGATAGTTGGGAAAAATTTTAGCAAGAAAAGGGAAGATGTGTCATTGCTTATAGTTGATGATCCTTACTATGCTTTTGTTAAGGTTTTAAAGTTGTTAAATCCACCGATTGAATTTTTACCCAAGGGCATTCATCCAACGGCGGTTATAGCAGGAAGCGCTGTTCTTGGTAGGGATGTTCGTATTGGTGCAAATGTCGTCGTTGGAGAAAGAGTAAAAATAGGGGATAACACTATGATAATGCCGGGAGTTGTGATTTGTGACGATGTTGAAATAGGGAATGATGTTTTAATTTATCCAAATGTGACGATTTATCACAGGTGTAGGATTGGAAATAGAGTTATAATTCACTCTGGCACTGTGGTGGGTAGTGATGGATTTGGTTTTGTTTCGAGGCCAGACGGAACATATGAAAAAATCCCTCAAGTTGGAATAGTTGTAATTGAAGATGATGTTGAGATTGGGTCAAATTGTTCGATTGATAGGGCAACTCTTGGTGAGACCGTGATAAAGCGTGGTGCAAAGCTTGATAATTTAATTCAAATAGCTCATAATGTTGTGATTGGTGAAAACACAGTTATAGCAGCTCAAACGGGGATTGCTGGGAGCACTAAGATTGGGAAAAATTGTGTGCTCGCTGGTCAAGTTGGGATAGTTGGGCACATTGAAATTGCAGATAGAACGACGATAGCAGCGCAATCTGGGGTATCAAAGTCGATCACGGAGCCGGGTAAAGTTTATTTCGGTTATCCGGCGCGGGAACATTCAATTGCTTTGAGAATAGAGGGAGCAATAAGACAGCTTCCGGAGTTAATAAAAGAATTTCGCGAGCTTAAAGAAAAGGTTGAAAAGATCATTTCAGGAGGTTAATTTTTGAAGATTAATTTAGAAATTGTGTTAAACAAAAAACTTAGGTTGGGAGGTTAAAACTATGTTAGTGCAACAGCAGACGATAAAAAAGCCGGTATCTTTATCGGGTGTTGGTTTACATACTGGGGAATATTGCACAATAACCTTTAAACCAGCTCCGCCAAATTATGGCATAAGATTTAAAAGAATAGACCTCGGTGGAGCTCCCGAAATCCCGGCGCTTATTGAATATGTTGTTGATGTAAGCCGTGGGACAACGCTTGGGATTGGAGATGTTAGAGTTTATACAGTTGAGCATGTTCTTGCAGCGATTGCGGGACTTCAAATTGATAATATTTTAGTTGAGCTTGATTCGGTTGAACCACCGGTTGGCGATGGAAGTGCCAAGCCGTTTGTTGATGCCCTTTTAGAGGCTGGGATTGAAAAGCAAGATGAACCAAAAGATTATTTAATAATAGATCAAGCGATTTTATACTCAGATGAAAGCAAAGGGGTTGATATTGCGGCTTTACCACTTGATGATTTTAGGATAACTATAATGATTGATTATAAAAATCCAGCGCTTGGCAGTCAACATACAGGTTTGTTTTCACTTGAGAAGGAGTTTGTAACTGAGTTTGCCCCTGCTAGAACATTTTGCTTTTTGCATGAGGTAGAAATGCTCTATGATCAAGGTCTAATACGAGGTGGAAATCTTGACAATGCAATTGTCATTGTTGACAGAGATCTTTCGCAGGAAGAAATAGAAAGGCTTAGCAAGAAATTTGGTCTAAACGAAGTTGTATTTCTTGGGAGCAATGGGATTTTAAATAATAAAACTTTAAGGTTTAAAAACGAGCCAGCCAGACATAAATTGCTTGATCTTTTGGGTGATCTTGCGCTTGTTGGGGCGCCAATGAAGGCACAAATTCTTGCTGCAAGACCTGGGCATGCGAGCAATATTGAGTTTGCGAAAAAGATAAGAAAACTTTATCTACAGAAGAAGCTTGTCAAGAGGTATCAATTTGAAAAGAAAGAAGGTGTTGTATTTGACATAAATGCAATTCAAAGAATTTTGCCACATCGTTATCCTTTCCTCTTCGTTGATAAAATAGTTGATTTTACGATGGGAGAGAAAATAGTAGGTATTAAGAATGTGACTGGGAATGAATTCTTCTTTCAGGGTCATTTCCCAGGGCATCCGATAATGCCGGGCGTTTTGATAATTGAGGGGATGGCTCAAACAGGTGGAATTTTGCTTTTGAACGGCGAGGAGAACATGGATGATAAATATGTTTACTTCATGGCCATAAAAGAAGCAAAGTTTAGGAAACCAGTTTTTCCCGGTGATACTCTTGTTTTTGAAGTTGAGATGGTTGATAGAAGAAGCAAATATTGTACTATGCGAGGCAGAGCTTATGTCGACGGTAAGCTCGTAGCTGAAGCTGAGATGATGGCAGCTATAGTTACGAAAACCGAATTAGCATCTCTTCAACAAACTTCCAAGGCAGAATCATGAGCACCTACATTGACCCTAGGGCTGTTGTTAGCCCAAATGCCCAAATCGGGGATGATGTTCGAATTGGACCTTTTACCGTGGTTGAAGATAATGTTGTTATCGGGGATGGGACAGTTATTGGTTCAAATGTCTTCATTGGATATGGAACAAGGATAGGGAAGAATTGTAAAATTTTCCACGGAGCCTCAATTGGTTCTATTCCGCAGGATTTAAAATTTAAAGGTGAGGAGACAACACTTGAAATAGGGGACAACACTGTAATTCGTGAATTTTGTACACTTAACAGAGGCACGGCGCATTCAGGGAAAACCGTAATTGGTAGCAATTGTTTGTTAATGGCTTATGTTCATGTTGCGCACGATTGTGTTGTGGGTAATAATGTTATAATGGCTAATGCTGTTAACTTAGGGGGGCATGTCGTGGTTGAAGATTATGTTGTGATTGGAGGGCTTGTTCCCGTTCACCAATTTGTGAGGATTGGTCAACATTCAATTGTTGGTGGAGGATGGCGCGTTCCAAAGGATGTACCCCCGTATATAATGGCTGCACGAGAGCCGTTAAGATTTGAGGGACTTAACATAGTTGGTTTAAAACGGAGAAATTTTAAAAGGGAAACAATTGAAAAGATAGAAGATGCATATAGGATAATTTATCAATCAAATCTTAATGTTTCTCAGGCTTTGAAAAAATTGAAAGAAGAATTTGAACTTATTCCCGAGGTTCAAAACATAATTAACTTCATCGAGTCAAGTCAACGAGGAATAATTAGAGGTCCTTATGATCAGTAGAAGATGGCTGTTTTTGAACACCGGCTTTCGCGATGGTGAATTTAATATGAACTTTGATAGAGGATTGGCTCATCTTTTTAGTAAAGGCAAAATAGGTCCTGTGTTAAGGGTTTACGGATGGAAACCTTATGCGATTTCGATCGGATATAATCAAGATGAATCTGTCTTTGATATTGAGAAGATAAAAGAAGCAGGGTTTAGTTTCGTTAGAAGACCTACGGGTGGTAGAGCTATACTTCATTCAGAGGAGTTAACATATTCAATAGTGGTAGATGGGGCGGGGAAAACCGTCCTTGAAGTTTATAACTTGTTAAGTCGGGGAATAGCGAAGGGTTTGAGTTTACTTGGAGCGAGGTTTGAATTTGAAAAGTCACAACCCAATTTTTCAAAAATTTACAAGCAATTTAGTTCCATTCCATGCTTTGCCACTTCAGCAAAGTATGAGATACATTTTGGAGGTAAAAAAGTCGTTGGCAGCGCGCAGAGAAGGTATGGTGATGTTGTCCTTCAACATGGTTCAATTTTGATCGGCGAATTTCATAAGAAACTACCCGAATTCTTGAAGGTTGAGTCGCAAGATTTAATTGAGAAAATGAAGTTGGAAATTGAAAAAAAGACAATTTGTTTAAATGAAATTCTGGGTCGCGATGTAAGCTTTGAAGAGGTGGCGGATTCTTTGAAAAGGGGATTTGAAGTTGAGTATGATATAAGTTTTGAAGAGATAAACGAAACAAAGTTATTGGAAATGATTTTATGAGCTTGAAGAAGGTGACGACAAAAACTTTGCTTGAGATGAAGAAGCGCGGTGAAAAAATCGCTATGTTGACAGCTTACGATTTTTTAATCGCCAAGTTGCTTGATGAAGCTGGGATTGATGTCATTTTGGTTGGTGATTCCCTTGGAAATGTTTTTCAAGGACATGAGACGACTTTGCCAGTTACTCTTGAAGATATGATCTATCACACTAAAGCGGTGTGCAGGGGTGTTAAGAGAGCGATGGTGGTAGTTGATATGCCGTTTCTTTCTTATCAGGTGAGCATTGAGGAAGCGCTCAGAAATTGTGGCAAGGTTTTGAAGGAAACATGTGCAAGTGGGGTTAAACTTGAGGGTGGAAGTGAGATTTTAGAAGTTGTCTATAAATTGACAAGCGTTGGCATCCCTGTTATGGGACATCTCGGGTTAACTCCACAAAGCATTCATAAGTTTGGTGGATATGATGTGCGTGGAGTCGAAGAAAAGGAAGCCGATAAAATTTTAAACGATGCAAAAGCACTTGAATCCGCCGGCGTCTTCTCTATAGTCCTTGAGAAGATACCATCGGAACTCGCAAGAAAAATCACTTCATCTGTCTCGATTCCAACAATTGGAATAGGTGCAGGTCCATACTGCGATGGTCAAGTCCTTGTGGTTTATGATATGCTTGGGTTGTTTGAAGAATTTAAACCAAAATTTGTTAGAAGATACGCCGAACTTTCAAAAATTATAAGGGATGCGTTTAAAAATTATATTTCCGATGTGAAAACTGGTAAATTCCCCAGCGAAAGCGAATCATATTGATTTGGAACTTAAAGACTTAAAATTTCTGTTTTAGTTTGTGGTAAATTTAGAATTTCAAATTATCGCTATGCTTAGAAACTTTTTACACATATTGATTTCGATCGTATTTTTGATGGGAACAGTTCCATTTTCAAGTGTCATATCAATGTGCCAAATGAAAATGGAAGACAAGGTGTTTAATTCCTGTTTATGCGAAGTTAAAGAAGATGATTCTGCTTTGATATCACAGGAGGGGATG
>JBKBWH010000005.1:0-23881 GCA_046289115.1 Candidatus Kryptonium sp. | reverse complement strand
TCGCTGTATCGGCAAGCAACTCAAGCTCATCAAGATATTCCTCAACTTGCGCTCTTGTTTGATGCGGGAAGATTACACCAACTATTATCGCTCTCTCCCGATCTGCTTTATGATCTACCAAAATTTTTGGAATTTCTCAACTTTGTTTTTGCTACCATTTATAATTTAAAAAACATTTTTGAGAAATCAAGTTCCAAATATCTCATTCAAATCCAAGCGAAAACTGAGATACGATCGGACCCCACAACACTTCATTTTTTCCAATTTTCTTTAAAATAAAACTTTTGCCAACAATTATTCGCAATGCCCCTATTGGTGTATCGAAGCCGATCTCCATTCCTATTCCATGCCTCAAATCTTTCCATCTTACCGACTCGAGCTTCTCCCACCCTGCCCCGATATCATAGCGCAAAGAGATAAAGTTTTCAAACATAATTTTAACAGGACTTTTAAATCTCGCCTCAATCCCACCGATAATGACCTGCCTCCCGTAAATTTCATCCTCCCTCATTCCAGCGAAAGAATTTAAGCCTGTGATCGAGCCGATGAAAAATTGCTGAGATAAAGGGGCTGACTCATCACATAAACCAAACAAAAACTTTAATCTTAGAGCACCATACTTGAAGTAGGTGTTATAGTTTTCATACGAGAAGAAAATTTTTGAATAAGCGATATCAGAACCGAGAAATTTTTGAGATGTCTCGTAATAGGCATTTAAATAAACACCACGATTTGGGAAATAAGCTCTGTCCCTTGAATCAACAGCTATATTCAATTGCAATTTTGTAAGCAAATTTTTTTCATCTTTAAATTCAGCCCTTGAAACATTCTTTACAAATGCTTTCTCTACCTGATACTTCAGCAATGTATTTCCAAGCTTTTCAAACTGCCCTCCCATCGATAATTCAAATCCAGCATATCCAAATTTAATCTCACCTTTGTTGTTTAAGGAGAAATTTCTGTCCCCGTAAATCGTTTCATAAGTGTATACTTTTCTTGCGGAGTTGTAAAAATTTACTCTATAAGTAAACATTGTGTTAAAAAGTCGATCGACTTTATATTCAAGCTTAAAAAGCAAATTCCTCATACCACCTTGAAGAGTTAAACCAAAATCATCGTTAAGCCCGAATGTATTCTCATCCCTAAAATCTGAGAAAAACTGACCACCGCGCTCGTTATCAATTCTCACTCCCATTCTCAAAAATTGAGAGGGTGATTCCTGAAGATGAAGATTAATTTTAACACTATCATTGACCTCGTAATCAAACTTTATCTGGGAAAAAAGATTTGTAGCCCACAGGTTTTGAACTGTCTTTATAACTTTATCATCCGTTAATAGCTCACCTTTTTTAAACATAACATCGCGAAGCACAACAAAATTTTTTGTCTTACTATTTCCATGAATCCCTATGTTAGAAACATACCCATCGCTTAAATAGATATTAACTTCACTGGATAAACTATCAAATTCAAGCGCCTTAATTTTAACGAACGGATACCCTGAAAAATGAAAAATGCGCAAAATTTCTCGTGAAATTTCATAGGCTCCGTCACTCGAAAAATAGATATTCCCCTTTGGATAAAAAACAAAGCATGAATCTTCAACTTCCACAGAGCGAAACATATCGCCAGTAAACCTTGAGAAATCTATTTGAAAATTCTGGATCGACTGCGGATAAACATTTATTTTTCTTACTTCTGGATTCAACCTCGTCCAGATTATAATTTCGTTGGTGTTTGAATTTTTATGAACCTCAATATCAATTTCCCCATACTCACCTTCGGATAACAACCTACTTAAGCTCTTTACGATTTCTTCATCGCTAATTTCATTCTTTTGTAAAATTGTTGAAACAAAATCAGCAGGCAAACCGTCCCCGTAAATTTTTAAATTGTAATTGGAAAATTTTTTTATTCCCCCATCGCTTAAAATTTTACACTTTGACTCTATAAGAGAAATTATCTCATCGATTTTTTCCCTGGCGATTTCTTCGCCCCTTTTTATTATTAAACCCGCTTTTCCAAAATCAGCAGAGGTTATATTATCAAGGTTTGGTTTTAGAACTATGTCAGATTTTTCGAGCTGGACTTCATTTGAAAGTTGCATCATTATACCAACTATTTGGTCGGCTGTGTTCCACGGCAACTGAATATCAGCGGGATTGCGCAGTGGACTTGTCGCATCAACAGTTATAACAACATCACATCCAAGCTCCCTGGCTATATCAGCGGGTATATTGGAAATCAATCCCCCATCTACAAGAACAAGCGAATCCATAGAAACAGGCTGAAAAGCAAGTGGAATTGTCGAGCTTGCTCTGACGACATAAACAAGATTCCCCTTTGAGAAAATAACTCTTTTTCCACTTATAAGGTCGGTTGCAACTGAATAAAACTTGGGTTTCAGCTCTTCATAATTTGTCACATAGTGGAACGGGGTTTTGAAGAAAATTTTCAAAAGTGATTCAGTTATGCTCTGCCCTGAGCTCACATAAGAAGGGATAAGCGGTTTAAATCCCTTGAATCGAAAGTAGATAAAACTTTTCTCAATTAAATATTTTCTTTCAAGGAACAAATTTGCTCTATCTTCCCTTTCCCCAAGTATTAAAACATAATTCCAATCTGTTGAGGTAGCAATTCTTTCAATTTCTTCTGCCTTAAGCCCAGCACAATATAAACCACCAACTATGCTCCCCATGCTCGTCCCAATTATATAATCAATAGGAACATTATACTCTTCAAACACTTTTAAAACACCAATGTGACTGAGTCCTCTGGCACCCCCACCACTTAATACAAGCGCAATTTTAGGGCGTTTAACCTTGTAATCCGCTACTTTAATGTTTCCCTCGGAATCATAAAACTTTATCCGTAAAATTTGCTGGGAATTTGCAGCGATACTAAAAAGCAAAAGGAGAGATAAAATTTTAAGTATTCTTTTCATCTCATTTTGTGAAACTTTAAAATTCTTAAGCCCCCTGCAAACACAGGGGGCAAAATTTTTCTATCCCCTGAAAATTTAGGTTTCAACGATAAGTTTCCTAAAATTTTATTCAAACCTTAACATACTTTCTCACAAGGTCATAAGTATCGACGACATTTAGCTTTTGCAAAAGTAAACTAAATTTCTTTTCAAGAGCATTGCCAATTTCATCTCTGAGCGATTGTGGCAAATCCCAAAATTCCTTTTTAAACGGTCCAAACCCTTTCTTTCTCGTTTTATAAATAAATTGCTCCTCGGTATCTCCGGATTTCCATTCATCTTTAAACTCTTTTTTAAGAAATTCATAAACTTCATTTTTGAAATCATCTGGAAGCATCGAATAAATCATATTTTGAAATTCCGTCGCAAGGTGAATTTCCGCGGTTCCAACCTGTGGGAATTTATCAAACAATTCTTCAGGCAAGGTTGAAGCACCGTGCTGAACCGCTCCTGATAAGCCGTACTCTTTACGCGCAATTTCAGAAAGCACACGCAGAGTTTCAAAATCAATTTTAACCTGCGCGATCGTCCCATCCGGTAATGGAATTCCGCCGTGCGTTGTCCCAGTTTGAACACTTATTTTGCTTATCCCTTTGTAATTTCCTTTTTCCGAAAGAAGCCTAAGATACCCAGCCATATATGCCCTTAATTCTTCAGGCGTGCTATTTTTACCTCCGACTTCACCGATTTCACCGCCGACTGAAATTTCAATCCCTTCGGGTTGAAGCTTTCTTATAAATTCCGTCATTTCAGCGGCGACTTCATAGTTCGGTCTCTGTTGCTCATCAAGCGTCGGCTTGCTCAAGTCAACAAGAGTTGAACTATCAATATCGATGTTGTAAAAATCCGCCTCTATTTCCTCTTTTACGAGGGATTTTAGTGAATTAATTTCTTTTTCTGGATCCTCTGCATATTTTTTAGCGCTTACTTGAACATGGTCACCTTGAATAAATACAGGACCTTGATAACCTTCTTTTATACAAGCTGCAAGAACACACGCAGTATATTCACTTGGTCTTTGGAAAGTATAGCCAATTTCCGATTTAGCAATTTCAAAAATGAACGCACCGACATTGTGTTTTTTAACCGCCCTTACATAAGCCCTTGCCACATCATAAGTTAAACCGCGAATGTTAACTGCTGGAACGGTAAATCCACCAACTTCCCCTCTTCCCATTGCTTCATAAAAACTTTGTATAGAAGCAGGAATTACACCCAATTTTCTGGCTATTTTACGAATAAGATTTCGTATTTCCATCTTTAAATTTTCATCAGGATTAAAAACAGCATTATAGACAAGCTCATCAATAGCTTTCTCCCTAAACTTCGCTGGGTCAATCACATTAACATCGCCGTCAAATCCAACTATGCCAGTAAGATAATTTTTTAATTCCACTGAATCCTTGAACATAACGCCACCTCCTTTTTTGAAATTTTCGTTTTTGTTTTCTGAAATTTTTTGCTTAAATTTACACTGGAAAATTTAAAAATTATTGAGTTTTTAAGCAAACTTTCACCATCATGCTATGCTTAAGACAAAGCCAAATAAACCCGCGGGTTTAACTCCAAAAGACCACAAAACTTAGTACCGCCTACAATAACCCAATCTATTCCCCCTCTGCTTTAACCTTGAATTACCATCTTTCTGGACTTTATTTTTCATTGCTGAATTAAAATAAAAACATTTACGGAGGTTTTATGGACAGAAAAAAAGTGATAATAATGGGTGCAGCTGGAAGAGATTTTCACAATTTTAACATGTATTATCGAGATAACGAAAACTACGAAGTTGTCGCTTTCACTGCCACACAAATACCAAACATAGAAAACAGAAAATACCCACCTGAATTAGCGGGAAAACTCTACCCGAAAGGAATCCCAATTTATCCCGAAGAAAAACTTGAAGAACTTATAAAAAAATTCAAAGTCGATGAAGTTGTCTTCTCATATTCAGATGTTTCTCACCAGTATGTTATGGAAAGAGCATCAAGAGTGATATCAGCAGGTGCAAGTTTTAGGCTTTTGGGGCTTAATCAAACGATGCTCAAAAGCAAAGTCCCAGTGGTTGCGGTTGTAGCTGTGAGAACCGGGTGCGGAAAGAGTCAAACCTCGAGAAAAGTCGCAAAGTTACTAAGAGAAATGGGATTAAAAGTTGTAGTGGTAAGGCATCCAATGCCATATGGTGACCTTAGAAAACAGGTTGTTCAAAGGTTTGCTTCGATTGAAGATATGTATAGACAAAATTGCACCATAGAAGAAATGGAAGAGTATGAACCTCATATAGCAAATGGCGGAGTTGTCTATGCTGGGGTTGACTATGAAAAAATACTTCGTGAGGCGGAAAAAGAGGCGGATGTAATAATCTGGGACGGCGGAAATAACGATATGCCATTTTTCAAACCCGATTTAACAATTGTCGTCACAGATCCACATAGACCTGGACATGAATTAACCTATTATCCAGGTAGTTCAAATCTAAGGATCGCTGATGTAGTTGTAATAAACAAAGTTGATTCTGCAAATCCTGAAGATGTTGAAACCGTAAGAAACAACATAAAAAGCGTAAACCCGAAAGCGATCGTAATTGAGGCTGCTTCACCAATTTTTGTCGAGGATGGTTCTCTAATCCGTGGGAAAAGAGCTCTTGCCGTTGAAGATGGACCAACTCTCACGCATGGAGAAATGTCTTACGGTGCTGCTGTTCTAGCTGCGAAAAAGTTTGGAGCAAAAGAACTTGTTGATCCCCGCAATTACGCTGTCGGTTCAATTAAAGAAACATTTGAAAAATACACACAAATAAGAAACCTTCTGCCAGCAGTTGGATATGGGAAAGAGCAAATAAAAGAACTTGAAAAAACAATAAATAAAACACCAGCTGATATCGTAATAATTGGGACACCCATTGACTTGAGACGCGTATTAAAACTTAACAAGCCAAGCGTGCGTGTTAAATACGAATTACAAGAGATCGGAAAGCCAGACCTTGTAGATGTGTTAACAGATTTTGTGAAATCAAAAAAACTAAAAGTCTAATCTTTATAAAAACAAAAACGGTTCAGATTGATGAGACACAAAGATTTTATCTCGATCCATGATTTAACCGTTGACGAAGTTTATCAAATTTTCGAGCTGACAAAGGAAATGAAATCAAACCCAAAAAAATTCTCTAAGTCTTTAGAAGGTAAAATACTCGCACTTATCTTTGAAAAGCCATCTCTTAGAACAAGGGTCAGTTTTGAAGTTGGGATAAGACAATTGGGTGGCGATGCGATTTACCTTGCGCCATCTGACATTCAAATGGGAAAAAGAGAATCCGTTTATGATGTCGGGAAAACCCTTGAAAGGATGGTAGACGGAATAATGATAAGAACATTTGGGCATAACATTGTGCTTGAACTTGCAAAGGCTGTCAAGATCCCGGTGATAAATGGATTGACGGATTTACTACACCCGTGTCAAGCGATGGCTGATTACTTTACAATGCTTGAGAAAAAGGGAGTTCTTAAAAACTTAAAAGTTGTATTCATTGGGGATGGCAATAATGTTTGCCATTCTTTAATGTTTGGTGCAGCAAAACTTGGCGTCAATTTCTGGGCAGCTACCCCGAAAGGTTATGAGCCGAAAAAGGAAATTTATGACCTCGCCATTGAAGATGCAAAGCAAACGGGAGCAAAGATAAACATTGTGAACGATCCTAACGAGGCAATAAAAGATGCGGATGTTGTTTACACAGATGTGTGGGCAAGCATGGGACAGGAAAGTGAAGCAGAAATGCGAAAGAAAATTTTCCAACCATATCAGGTAAATAGAGAGCTATTCTCAAAGGCAAAACCAGATGCACTTTTTATGCATTGTTTACCAGCTCACCGCGGTGAAGAGGTTACAAACGATGTGATTGATTCACCGAACAGCGTTGTTTTTGACGAAGCTGAAAATCGACTTCATGTTCAAAAAGCAATCATGTATGAACTAATGCGCAACAAAGTATAGACAATTTAAAATTAATTCTATGCACCTTAAATGAAAACAGCATTGCTCGCCATAGGTGGAAATTCACTCATAAGAGCAGGTCAGAGAGGAACGATTGAAGAACAATTTGAAAATGCACTTAAGACAGCTGAATATATTGCTCAATTGATAAAAATGGGCTTTAACCTTGTTATAACTCACGGCAATGGCCCACAGGTTGGAGCACAATTGATAAGGTCAGAAGTTGCATCTGGACAGGTTTATTCAATGCCTTTGGATGTATGCGTTGCCTCAACTCAAGGAGAAATTGGATATATACTTCAAAATTCAATACAAAAAGCACTTTGGAAAAACGGCTTCAAAAATCCTGTGGTCACAATTGTAACCCAAGTCGTTGTAAGCGAAAATGATCCCGCGTTTAAAAATCCGACGAAACCTGTTGGACCATTTTATACGAAAGAAGAAGCCGAAAGAAAAAAACAACTCGGCTGGGAAATAATAGAAGACGCTGGCAGAGGTTATCGCAGGGTCGTTCCATCCCCAAAACCTATTGACATAATTGAAAAAGAGGCGATAAAACAATGTTTAAATGACGGAATGATAGTTATAGCTGTTGGCGGTGGCGGAATTCCTGTAGTTCAAAAAAATGGTGAATACATCGGGGTTGAAGCAGTTATTGATAAAGATAGAGCTTCAGCTGTGTTGGCGAAATATCTTGAAGTTGATTATTTTATCATATCAACCGACACTGACAAAGTTTACCTAAATTATAAAAAGCCCAACCAAAAAGCACTTGATGTTGTCAGCCTTGAAGAGATTAAAAAATTTTACGATGAAGGACACTTTCCACCGGGAAGCATGGGACCAAAAATTGAGGCAGTTATAGATTTTATTGAAAATGGTGGGAAATGCGCAATTATAACATCTCCTGAGAATCTAAAAGAGGCAATCTTTGGAAACGCTGGAACAAAAATTATGAAATCAATAAACTAAACCTGATAAATCAAAATGGCGAAATTACAACATGTAATTGAGGCGCAACAGTTTACATTGCCATTAATTCATGAACTCTTTCAAACCGCTGATCAGATGGAAAAAATTCTTGAGCGAGGTGGGACACTTGACTACCAAAACAAAATAATGGCATCGCTTTTTTATGCCCCCTCTACAAGGACAAGGTTTTCTTTTGAATCAGCAATGTATAGGCTGGGCGGGAAAGTAATTTCAACTGAACAAGCACATCTTTTCTCTTCCGTCATAGGTGGTGAAACGCTCGAAGATACAGTAAGAGTTGTGTCAAACTTTTGCGATGTGATCGTTTTAAGACATACCGAAGTCGGAGCAGCCAAAAGAGCTTCGCTTGTTTCATCAGTGCCTGTAATCAATGCTGGCGATGGCAAAGGTGGACAGCATCCAACACAAGCACTGCTTGATCTATACACAATTTACAAAGAGCTCGGATATATTGATGGCTTGAAAATTGCTTTTGTCGGAGACCTTGAGCAAGGGCGCACTGTCAGATCCCTCGCTTATTTACTTGGCAAGTTTGAAAGGGTTATGCTTTACTTCATCGCTCCGGATTTTTTGCAAATAAGAGAAGACATTCAAAATTATCTGACAAGACATAATGTGTGGTTTACACTTGAAAGTGATTTGAACAAAATCATCTCGGAGGTTGATGTTATATATATCACGCGAATTGAAAAGGAAAGATTTGCAGACAAGGCTGATATTTACGATGAAACTGTAAAAAAATATTTCATCGACAAAAATGTTGTCTCAAAGATGAAGCAAAAATCAATAATTATGCACCCGCTTCCGCGATTAAATGAGATTGCTCCCGATGTTGATCTTGACCCAAGAGCTGCTTACTTCAAGCAAGCTCGAAATGGACTTTTGATAAGGATGGCTCTGCTGACAATGGTTCTCTGATCAGCAAAGAAGAGAAAATCTCAAACATCAATAAATCAGAAACATTTCGCTTAAAAGGGGGAAGAAGGGTAGTTTTTGTAAAAAAATTGCTTTTTTGTTATAATTAACACAATTAAGGTTTAACTCAAAAACAAAATTTGAAAAAGCAGTGGCAATAAGAACAACCGCATTTGGTTATCCTAAAATCGGTCCAAACAGAGAACTTAAAAAAGTTGTCGAAAGCTATTGGGCGGGCGAAATAACAAAAGAGCAACTTTACAACGAAGCTGAAAAAATTCAGATACAGCGACTTACCGTCTTAAAAAATTCAGATCTTGATCTCATTCCATCAAATGATTTTTCGCTTTATGATTTCGTCCTTGATATATCGACGATGCTTGGCGTCATCCCCAAAAGATTTGGTGAAAACCTTGAACTTGACACATACTTTGCGATGGCTCGCGGAAGCAAAACCGCAATCGCCTGTGAGATGACAAAATGGTTTGATACAAATTATCATTACATCGTTCCAGAATTTGAAGACGATTTTAAACTTTTAAAAAATCGCCCGCTTGAATCATATAAATTTGCCAAAGAAAAACTCGGCATTGAAACAAAACCCATCCTCATAGGTCCATTTACATACATCTGGCTCGGTAAAGTCCCGCAGAAGCAGGAAGGAAAACTTTTAGTTCATATGGTAAAAGCAAATGAATCTCCGAAGTTTAAAGACCTCGTCCTTTCTGCAGCGAAAGTTTATAACCAGATTTTAAAAGAACTTGAAGAAAACGGAGTTAAAACCATACAGCTTGACGAGCCAGCTCTTGTGCTTGATATTGACGATAACGATGTTCAAATTTTAATTGAAGCCTATAAAATTTTAACCAATGGGCTTAAAGAAATTGAAATTTTCGTCCATACATATTACGAGAGTTTGTCAAAGTATGAAAAGATAGTTTTCGAACTGCCTGTCCATGGCATTGGTCTCGATTTCACGATAAATGAAGAAAACTTTGAAAATCTCAAGAAGTTTGGTTTCCCTTCTGACAAAAAACTTATTGCTGGCGTTGTCTCAGGACGAGACCCATGGAAAATTGATTTTCAAAAAACCGTTGATTTCGTAAGTGACTTGTTAAAATTTGTAGATGAGGGCAGATTGATACTTTCAAATTCATCCCCACTTTTTCATCTCCCTGTTTCAGTAGAACCCGAAAAGGGACATCTTGATGACAAGTTGATTGGGCTTTTATCCTTTGCCAACGAAAGGCTTGAAGAACTTAAAATCTTGAAGAAAATTTTCAATGAAGGTTATCCCGTTCCATTCCAAAATCTCCAAGCGTTAAGAGATGAATTTAAAGATGAAACGGTGAGGAATAAAGTCGCTCAAATAGACGAAAAGAAAATCGGAAGAAGGGAGCCATTTTTCGAAAGGTATAAAAAACAAATTTCAATTCTTGGGCTTACAAAATTTCCAACCACAACAATAGGAAGTTTTCCTCAAACAAAGGAAGTGCGAAAAGCAAGGGCTGATTTTAACGCTGGAAAAATTTCAAAAGAGGAATATGAGGACTTCATCCAAAAACAGATAAAACATGTGATCGATGTTCAAGAAAAACTTGGTCTTGATGTTTTGGTTCATGGCGAATTTGAAAGATCCGACATGGTTGAATTCTTTGGTCAAAAAATGAAAGGGTTTGCGTTCACAAAAAATGGTTGGGTTCAATCATACGGGACAAGGTGTGTGCGACCGCCAATAATCTACGGCGATGTATCAAGACCTGAACCAATGACCATAAAAGAAATAACATATGCTCAATCTCTTACTTCAAAACCTGTTAAGGGAATGCTCACCGGTCCAGTTACAATTTTAAACTGGTCTTTCTACCGAAAAGATATACCAAAAAAGGAGATCGCTTATCAAATTGCCCTTGCTCTCAGGGATGAAGTTCTTGACCTTGAAAAAGCAGGGATAAAAGTAATTCAAATTGACGAACCTGCATTTAGGGAAGGTTTACCGCTGAAAAAATCTAAACAAAAAGAATACCTTGAATGGGCTGTTAACGCATTTAAGTTAACAAACGAAGCCGTAAAACCCGAAACGCAAATTCAAACGCATATGTGTTATTCTGAATTTAATGAAATCATCGAATACATTTACGCTATGGACTCCGATGTAATTTTAATAGAAGCCTCAAGAAGCAAAGGAGAGATCCTTGATGCATTTGAAAAATTTAACTATGATCATGGGATTGGACCTGGAGTTTATGACATTCACTCGCCGAGAGTTCCACTTGTGGAAGAAATGCTTGAAATTGCAGAAAGGTCAATTAAGGTTATCGATAAAAATCTGATTTGGATAAATCCCGATTGCGGTTTAAAGACCAGAAATTGGGAGGAAGTTATCCCATCACTTCAAAATATGGTGCAAGTTGCTCGGATAATGCGCGATAAATATGCCGATTGAGTTAGATTTGACAAACTTTTTTCAAAAAGTTCAAAATCGCGTCATTAAATTTTTCAGGATTTTCAAGGTTACTTAAATGTCCGGCGGATGGGATTACCTCAAGATGGCTGTTTTTTATTTTACTGTGAAGCGTTTGCGCAAGCGTGGGTGGAGTTAGTGTATCATCTTCACCGACAACAATCAAAACGGGAATATCAATTTTCTCAAGCAGATGTGATGTATCAGTTCGCGTTGAAAGGGCAATTAAATTTCCAGCAATTCCTATTTCATCGTTCTGAACAATCATATCATAAACGAAGTTGACGACATCTTTCTTCAATTCAAATGTTTTCGGCGATAAAACTGTTTTGACGAATTCGTCAGCAAACTTTTCCTTTCCATGAAATTTCAATATATGGAGCATCTGGGCTCTCTTTAACTTTGCCTCATTTCCGTCAGCTTCAGCTCTTGTATCGCACAAGATTAAAGCGTGAAACATTTTTGGTTGTTTTTCATAAGCTCTTAAAATAACATACCCACCCATCGATAAACCACAAGCGACAACTTTTTCAATTTTTAAACTTCTTAACAACTCCATGAAGTCATCGACAAGGTTTTCAAACATAAATTGCCCATCCCCTACTTCACTATGTCCAAGACCCCGACCGTCATAAGTTAAAACCGAACACTTCCCTTTTAAAACTTCAACCTGCGGTTCCCACATCTTTTGGTTAAACGGGAAACCGTGAACGAAAACTACGGTTGGTGAATCTTCAACAGCGTAAAAATTATAGTTGATGTGTACCCCGTTGACCTTTACTTTCATTTTTCAAATGAATTTTATTTTTAACCCTTCACACTCCCAAGTGTTAAGCCAGATATGAGATATCTGCTTAAAATTAAAAAGAGCAAAACCGCTGGCACGCTTACGATCAAGGAGCCCGCAGCATATAGTCCCCACTCCGTCGCCATGCTTGATTCAAATTGTTTCAATCCGATTGCAAGAGTATAAAGTTCGGGTTCTTGAAGAATTTGTGCAGCGACAACATACTCAGCCCACGCGGACATAAAAGAGAAAAGAGCGGTTATGACAAGAGCTGGCAAAGCAAGTGGGAACACAACTTTATAAAACGCCTGAAACTGATTGCAGCCGTCAATTCTCGCAGCTTCTTCTAAACTTACCGGTATCGTGTCGTAATATCCCTTCATCTGCCAAACACAAAATGGCAAAGCAGTGGATGTATAAACTATGATAAGACCAAGATAACTATTCAAAAGATGAAGTTTGATAAGCATAATATAAAGCGGTAGCAAAAGCATCGTCGCAGGGAACATTTGCGTGATCAATATACCGATCATCACAGCTTTCTTGCCGAAGAACCTAAACCTTGAAAGAGCATACCCAGCAGTTGAAGCAAGCGTCACGCCGGTCAACATCACAACAGCAGAGACAAAACTTGAGTTAAAGAGCCACCTTAAAAATGGAGTTGATTTAAACAATTGAATATATGAGTTTAAAGTTGCGTTTTCAGGTATGATCCTCAAAGATGTTGAGAGAAGTTTATCAGCAGGTCTAAGGGAGATGCTCACCACATTCAAAATTGGATAAATTACGATCAAGGTGAAAACTATCAAGAAAAGGTAGATCGCTAAATCAAGCAAAGTTTGTTTTATCTTATATCCGTTCATTTCTCCACCAAACTTTTTTAATAAATTGACTCAACCGCTCTCGTTTTCTTGAGGAAATAAATTCCTATAACAAGCAAAATCAAGAATATGACGACCGATAAGGCAGCTGCATATCCATATCTGTAAAGGTTAAAAGCAGCCTTGTAGACATATGAGACAAGTATATGTGTTTGATCGCTCGGTTCACCACCATTTGAAACGAGCCATACGATGTTGAGATTATTAAATGTCCAAATAATACCAAGCGTAATTGCCGGAGCCATCACAGGTCTCAAAAATGGCACGGTTATATTTTTAAATTTTTGCCAAGCGGATGCACCATCGATGTCAGCTGCCTCATAAAGTTCATTTGGAATACTTTGTAAACCGCCGAGAGCGACAACCATCATAAACGGAAAGCCAAGCCATACATTAGTAATGATACACGCAGTAAACGCCTCAAAAGGTCTCAAAAGCCATTCCACAGGTGACATGTTGAGATACTTAGCGATGAAAATATTTATCGCGCCATATTCGTAATTGAACATACTCCTCCAGGTTAACGCAGTTATAACTTGTGGGATCGCCCACGGCAAAATCAGAAGCGTTCTAAAAATAGGTTTAAACCTAAGGGATTTTCTGTTTAAAATCAAGGCGAGAAAAACCCCTATCGTGACATGGAATGTTACATTTACGAACGTCCATATAAGAGTCTTTAAGAACACAACATAGAATGTATCCTCAGTGAAAACCTTAACATATTGTCTAAAGCCAATTATCTTCCAATCGCGAAAATGGCGCAAACTCATATTTGAAAAAGAGAGAACGATGTTGTAAAAGAATGGATAAACGATGACGCCAAACATTATCAACAAAGCGGGAAGCAAAAACGCAAGTATGAATAATGTCCTTCTACTCATTCATTTCCTCAATCTTTTTTATCGCAAGTTGCTGCATTTTGCTGGCTGCCTCCTCCGGGGTCATTGTTCCACCGAGGACTGCTTGATAATACGGACGCATCGCATCCCATATTGCCCTAAGTTCGGGAACAACGGGCATCGCTTTTCCGACTTCAGCTTGCCAGATGGAGGATTGAACCAATGGATCATTTAACACAATTTCATTCTTAAGTGCTTCTTTATGGGTTGGGATTGTACCCAAAGTTTTTGTGAGTTCAAGTTGAACCTCCGCGCTGACAAGATACTTGAACAAATCAACGACATATGGCAATTTCTTTTCGTCAACATTTACATTGATTGAATAACCCTTTATTGAAACCATTGGAGCTGGCCAAAGACCCGTGCTTTCAACCTTCGGAATTCGAGCTATCCCAAATTTAACACCTGCCTTTTTATATCCACCGATAGACCAAGGACCATTTATAAGCATCCCAGCTCTTCCCTCTTTAAACAGCGCATCAGCAGTGTTATAATCACACTCCCGTGGAATAATTTTGTATTTGTCCCTTAAGTCGCGAACAAATTTCAAAGCTTCTACAGTCGCTTTGGTGTTTAAGGTTGGATTCCCTATCGAATCCATCACCCAACCGCCAAACCCAGTCAGAAACGGTATAAAGAAAAAAGGTTCGGTATAATTCCAAACAAGACCATACTGATCGATCTTTCCATCTCCGTCAAAATCTTTTGTTAATTCCTTCCCAATTTTAATTAACTCACTCATCGTTTGAGGTGGCTTCTTGACGAGGTCCTTATTATACAAAAGGAAAAGATGGTTCCCAATTTGATCCCCAATTTGATAAAGATGCCCTTTATACCAAAGCAATCCCCGAGGATCGAACTGATCCAAAAAGCTTAAGTCAAAAATTTCTTCAAGAGGTTTAATAATTTGAAGCAATTCAAAAGGTCCAATTTGATCGCTTGGTCCATAAACTATGTCAGGTCCTTTTCCAGCTATTGCAGATATGATATACGCCGATCTAAGCTCCTCCGTCTCTTTATATAAAACGATAACTTTTACATTTGGATGACGCTCCATATATTTCTTCACCGCTTGCTCAAGGATCTCTCGTTCACCGGGTGGCTTTTGATGCCATATGACAATTCTAACTCTTTCGGGATTATCCTTAGAACATGAGATAAGGAGAAAGGCTAAAAAAATCACAACCAATTGAACTATTCTCATCATCAAGGTTGACCTTTTTTATCTCTCAAAATTGGGCTAAACAAGAACTCAGGGATCTCAATCTTATAACCCGCGCTTCGTAGAAATTTATAAACATTAATCAAATGGGTTCTAAAGCCGACATCAAATGGTTCATCTCCACCAAGAGCGTTTTGGTCTTCACCATACCACCAAAACCAATCACTGCCCTCAGCGGCGTAAAGTGATTCCCATGCTTTGTATTCAAAATATTTTTGAGTTCCTGGTTTTGGCAAATCTGATGCTGGGTCCGGGCGTGGAACTTTCAACCTTTCAATATCTCTTCTAACTTTTAAAAGATATTCCCAAGCTAAATTTTCCTCATCTTCGCCGATCCAGGTATCAAAATTAGCGTTTATCCAACTTCCAGCCCAAAGTGGCTCAAGTTCAGCGTGAGATGTAATCTTGTGTGGTTTGATGCCACGCTTTGGATTTCCATAAATCCATTCGCTCATCGTCACAGTTATAACTTGTCCATCGTCATATAATTTATTCAATTTTCTGTAAAGTGCATTTAAAAAAGTTTTCCCATCTTCATCTTTTCTATACCATTCCCATGCGTTTTCACCATCAAGTATAACCGTAATCAGCCTTTCATCGGTTGAATCTTCGGGCGCAAAACTTAACACATATCTTATGAAATCATCAGCAGCGATTTCAGGCTCATAGTTTTGGTAAGTAAACCCAATGGCGTCTGAAAGTTGAGTATCTCTGAAAACAATAAGCAACGCTTTCCTTTCATCTTTTTTACCATAAACACTATCCTCATCGACAAAATAAGGATAGTAAAAAGGTTGGTTTTCAGGCTTTGATCTTGCTAAAACTTTCTCATCCGTTGCTATCCATTTTATTCCGTTCTTAACGAAAAGTGAAATAATTTGCTCAGACACAGCCCCTTCCGCTGGCCACATTCCTAAAGGTTTTCGTCCAAAAATTTTTTGATAATACGCGATCGACTTTTTGATCTGAGCATTGGCATCTTCAGGATAACTAAATCTCTCTGGAAGTTTATCATTTGGTTGAGGTAGTTTCGCTATATCCGTATCGTATATCAAAGGCAAAATTGGGTGATAAAACGGTGTGGTTATAACCTCAATTTGACCAGTTCTTTTAACAGGATCATACATTAACTTTTTATGAACTGGAATTATAGCGGACAAAATTTTATATGTTTCAGCAACAATTCGATTGCAATCGTCTTCGGTGATCTCCTTTTTGAGGTAATATTTTTCATCTTTTTTCTGAACGAGATCGGTCAAATCGACTTCAAATCCGTTCGCGAGTTTCACCTTCCCATTTAAAAAGTCTGGGTCAAAATTCGAGAGGTAGAAGAAAAATTTAATCTTTCTAAAATCATCCACCGTATATTCAGCTGGGTTCTTCTGCTTCAAAGCCTTATACTCTGGAAACCTATCAATTACAACTTCGCTGACACTGAAGCAATTCCAAGGGTTTTTATAAATATAGCCAAGTTCATGCTCCGTAAAATTTTTCGAGTCCTTCAGCATCAAATCAATCCACGGATCAACTTTAACATTATCTTTAAAGTATCTCCCTGCGTCAATTCTATTTCTTTTGGGGTTAAAATACGGTTTTAATCTCTCAACATAGTATTCATTCAGCTGGTAGAGCAAAGACGAGGTTAAATTTACGGTTACATGGACATTGGGATATTTTTCAAGTAAGCTCGCCATATCATAATAATCCTTAGTCCCGTGGGTTCTCACCCATGGTCCTTGGAGTTCATCTTTTTCGGGATCAAGGTAAGACGGCTGATGTTGATGCCAGATTATGTTAAGGTAGATTTTGTTTCTTTTCGGATAAATATCTTGAGGATTTGGTTTTGCGTCCGGTTCGGATTGTAATAAAATTTTCCAATCGTAAGATAAAACAAAGATGGAATTATAATCCGTGCGATTAAAGTTTTCCACCTTAACAGGGTTGGACGGATCAAGCATCCACTTACCATCAACGATAAATTTATACTGGTAAACCCCTGGCTTAATTTTAAATTTCTTGGTCCAAATCCCATTTTCATCCTTAGTTAAAAAATCATCTCTCTTCCACGAGTTAAAGTCCCCTGCAACTGCAACTGACTTTGCATCTGGGGCATGCAGTTGAAATATAACATAACCATCTTCAAATCTCGGCTGAGAAAATAGAGGAAAGGTGAGGAAAATAGCGAGAAAAATATAAAACATTTTCCTATGTCGCTTTATTTTCATTTTATTAAAATCATCTTCCTCGTTTCACTAAAGCCATTGTAAAGCAAACGATAAAAATAAACACCGCTCGGCAAACCGCTGGAATCAAATTTAACCTTATGTCTTCCGGGTTCAACTTCCCCATCGATTAAAACTTCAATTTCCCGACCCAACACATCATTCACCACGAGTTTGACTTTTGCTCTTTCAGGTATATCAAACTCAATAAATGTTGATGGATTAAATGGATTTGGGTAATTTTGATAAAGTTTGAATTTTTGCGGGATAAACTCTCCAACGCCATCTTTCACAGAGACAATCAGCGGGACCGAAACAGTGTCGCGCGTCAGAGAAATGGTAAAAACAGCTGAACCGTAGGGTTCAAGTGTTACAGAGATATTTTGCAATGCGTTACCGCTCACAATAGAATAACTGTTTGAGAACAAATCATTTAAATAATAATTTTGCCCCGGCTGAACTCCGCCAGTAAATAGAACATAGTCTCGGACATTCAAATTAACAGTTTTAACATCAGCTGAAAGATTAACAATAACGAGCCCATTTTGATTTTCATACTTTTTCACATAGGCGTAAACTTTTGAATCGTTTGTATTTATCATTTGATGTTCTCGGCTTCTAAAGGCAGGGAATTTATCCCTTATAAATGCGAGACGCTGATAATGGGATTGCAAAATTTCTTTATCAGGGTCATTCCAATTAATTTTAAATCTTCGCCCTTCAAACTCACTCATTCCATTTCCAAATCCAACCTCTTGACCAGCGTGAACAAGCGGAATTCCGGGAATTGTAAATAAAATTGTCGCAAGCGGTTTTGTCCTTCTTAAATCACTCTGATAAACTAAAGCAATTCTTGTCTCATCTTGATTCTCCATATAACGAAGATATTGAGAGTTCGGTCCTGGATAATAGCCGTAATTTGTCGCCTTGTCGTTAATCTCGTTTAAACTTAGTGAGTAGGCATTTCTAAACACACTCCACATATTTCTATCATAAGCGGCGTCAACTCCTCCACCCTGATCTGCATAAATCACTTCAGTCCCAAGTCCAGTTCCTGCAGCCTCCGCAAGAAGTAAAATATCGGGCTTTACATGTTTTAAAGTATTTCTAATAGGTATTCCAAAATTTTGCTCGCCATATCTTCTTTGAGGTCCCCAGTAAACATCAAATCTAAATCCATCAACTCCAACATCTTTCACCCACCATTTCAACATGTCAAGCATATAACTTCTTAAATCAACATCAGACCAATTTAAATTTGCAAGTGTCCAATCGGCATATCGAACATAAGCGGAATCCGGCGCGTAGGATTGGGGTAATTCCTCGTTATGTGAGAAAATTTCGTGTTGGACAAAATCCCAATACGGGGAATCCTTCCAATATCTTCGAATGCTTTGAATCCATGGATGACCATCCGCAACATGATTTGGAGTTATGTCAAGGATAACTTTTATCCCAAGGGAATGTGCCTTGTTAAGAAATTCCTTAAAATCATCCATCGTTCCATACTCTGGGGCAATTTGATAGAAGTCAACAATTCCATATCCAGCGCCAACGGCGTCAATTGTGTATTGATTTTTCATTATCGGCATTAGCCAGATTACATTATATCCCATTGATTTTACATAGTCAAGCTTTTGTGTTGCTGCTCTTATCGTGCCCTCCTGAGTAAAAGAATGAATGAAAATTAGATACATTCTCGCATTTTTCACCCAAGATGGATTATCGGCATAACCCGGAAGATAAACGCTACCGTCAGATCTTATTTCAAAATAATTTCTTGTAGTGTCAGCATTTCCAGCTGGATCACGAGCAATGAGTGTAAAGTAGTATTCGCCGGGCTTAGATGGTTTTGAAATTGTTATACTTGATGTGGTCGAACCATTGACGCCAGAGACAATTTCTGGATTTGTTGAATCAGCAAACCAAACAAATGTCAAAGGCTCGGAATCGGGATCTGAACTTTCGCTTGCGTCAAGAATTATATTTGAACCACTAACAGAAAATTTAATTTTCGCAAATGGTTTATGATCAACGATCCTATAAATGTTAACTTTATTTGAATAGCCCGATTTGTTTCCGATCGTCGCTTTCACTTGAATTATATTATCACCCTCAACCAAATTAACCGGCACAGAAAACCTTCCACCAGATGCTCCAAATGTTCCTTTATTACCATTGACGAAAACTTCAACATATGTAACCTCATTTGCGGGGCTTCCATCTTGATGCGTTATCTCACCGCGGATTGTGATTGATGTTTTCCGCGTCTTTCTCGGTTGAGTTGTGATCTTGACAATCGGGACACCACTCATATCGATTCCAATCTGAGACGGCGTTATCCCAGCAAAGCCACGACCTTCATTATCAATTGATGCAAGAACCGGACTTGAACCAACGATATAATAGCTTAAAATTTTTCTTTGAACCGCATCATCAATGAAGGCGAGATCAAAAACTTTCGGATTGCCATTTTGATTGCTCCCTCCGTTTGAAGATGTGATCTTAACAGCATTACCATCAGAGTTAACAAGAAATGAATAAATTGCATAGTAAAGCTTCCCGCTAAATGAACCAAGATAATTCACAATCTCATCAAGCGTAAGATAGAATTTAAGCGTGTCAGATGTTATGGCGTTTGCATTGTGGTCAATGTTTCTAACTTTTGTTAACGGCTCCGCTTTTGTATAGATTGCATTAAGCCGTGGTTTATTCACGCCCGGAGTAAATATGATGTAAATTCCACGATCGCTGAAATCCGGAATTTTTATCTCTGCCGAAAATGGATCGGGAATAAAATTATCAATCGCACTATTTATCAAAAAAGCAACAGCGGTGTTTTGAGTTATGTCCCTAAGTTTTATTTCAAAGAAAATTGTATCCCCTGATTGATTCGCATAGGCGTTAAATTCCTGTATATCACATGAACCAGGGCTAAATCCGTTTGGATAAACATAATCACCATCGCCCAAATCATCCGCAGTGTTATCAACATAATGGAACCCCGAATTTGAAGGATAAACTCCAAAGGTTGAATAAGTTATCCCATAATTGCCATCTTTATCGCTTGCCTCAAATTTTAACTCATGTCTTCCAAGCGTTAAGTTATTAATTTGCGCTGTAACCGTCTTGGTAACTGTGTCATAGTTTGACCGAATCAAAATCCCATCAAGATAAACTTTTACACTATTTGGATTTATACCTTTCTCCCTTGAGCTATCGAAAACCTTCGCCAAAACATTAATTGAATTAACAGTGTCAAGGTAAATCTTTCCATTCGGTGGGTTTAAAACTTTAAAATACGGCTTTAATATCCTACTTACATAAGCAACTGAATTCCCGTAAGTTCCACGCGCCACAGGATTGTCAGGGTCAGCGGTCCATATCGATCCGTTAAGATAAAACTTATACTCATATTCTCCCTCAGTTAACTTCAAAGTTTTTGTCCAAACACCACGAAGCGAATCATATTGCATTGGGTCTTCGCCCCAATTATTGAACTCACCGCGCAAACTAACCGAGGTTATATTTCTATAGGAATTTCTTGAACTTCTCGGGTCAAATATAAATTCATACTCCGCTTGATAAATTCTATATGTCACATCAACAGTAAACCTTGATGTATCTGAAGCGGTTTTGCCTGTCGTCGTTTTAACTTCAAGTTTTATAAAATGCTGTCCGTTTGAAAGAGGTTGTGAAGGAGTATAACTAAACCTTTGATTCCCAGGGTTAAAATATGTAATTCCATTTGGGACAAGAGCACCGTCTATATATAGATTAACTTCCGAGATCGTCGTACCAGACGAGTAAAAAATATAAGCAGAAATTTCTGGTTGATCGCGGTTTGTTATCGTACCATGTTTCGGCAAAAGGTGAAAAACCATCGGATCGGAAACGATGAGAATTGAGTTGTTATAATTCGAATAATTAATTCTTGGGTTGTTCGGATCGGTTATCCATGTCTCCCCTTGACCATCACCATTTCTATCTTCAACGAATTTATATTCATAAGTTCCAATGCCAAGATTTTCAACTTTATACCAAACACCGTTGATGGCATCGTAACTCATTTTAAATCTCACATCTGAAACAATTCCATTAACATTATTTCCCCAGTTGTTAAATGAACCAGCCAGAAAAACAGCATTCACAGGCGTTTGTGGTCTATAGTAAAATGTCACAGGGACAATTTGCGAGAGAAGAGATTGAGCTAAAATTAGAGCGAGAATAAAAAATTTTTTCATGATCTCAAATTTGATTTATTTTTCCCCCTTTATATTTCATATCCCGCCCCCTTCCCCACAACAAGGAGAAGGGGGCAGGAAAAATACAAAGCATTACTTGACAAGCATCATCTTCTTAACAGCGGTAAATCCGCCTGCTTTCAATCTATAGAAATAGACACCGCTTGCAAGATTTCCGGCATCAAACTTCAATTCGTAAACACCGGGCTTTTGCTCTTCGTCAACAAGCGTTGCAACCTCTTGCCCAAGGATATTGTAAATCTTCAAAGTGACCCGTTCTGTGTTTGGTATGCTATATTTGATCGTCGTGGTTGGGTTGAATGGATTTGGATAGTTTTGATACAAAGCGTATGTCAAAGGAATCTCATCAGTTTGCTTAACGCTCGTGAACTTGTTTACGATCCTAACTGTATCTTTGAAAGCGCCCAACCCACGCTGTCTTCCGAATTTAACGACCTCAAGTTCATTTACCGCTTTTGAACCAGGTTGATCTGGCATATCATCAAGGAACAAGAGGTGATCTTCTTGGAAACCTGCTTCGTTATCAACAATTCCATTTGCCGCAAATTTGAACTGAATCGGTCCTTTTATGCTCCACTTCGGGAATGTCAAAGCAACAGAATAAATTGTGTCTCCAGCAACTTTATCCGGATATACACCATCATCACGCATCTTCAGCTTTGAACGATCTCTTGTCGGTTCGTCCCAGATCCAGAACAACGGCGGTGTGCTTCCGGCAATGAACAATGAATCAACCTTCGTAATCGGATCACCATTTTTATCAGTTACTCCTCTCATATCACAGTAGAACCAAACCTCAACTCCTTCTGGCTTTTGCACATAACCTTCAGGACCGAGCTTGTTAAAGTAATCTCGCACAACTTCCTGAGTATCCGCATCGGTAAATGTGTATTTTCTATTTGCACCGGTTTCCCATCCACCGTTTGGAACCCTTGCTTGATTGCCTGTTCCAGTTTTGATGTAATACTTGAATTCAATGAAATCACCAGGTGCAGCTGTAATAGTAACATACTTCTCCCACACGCCAGGTTCAAGTATAGATGGACTCAGAGAATCACTTTCACCCCAACCATTGAAACTACCACGAACCAAGACAACATCTCCGCTATCCGGGTAGAAAATCCCTGCACCTTGCATTACGCTCATATCAACGCTAAAGTAAAGTGCAACTGGCTTTGCTGGGGCAATAACTTTCCTATCAAATGTTGTCCACCTAAGCGTTGTATCTTGATTTACGGTGACCTCTCGATTCGGATCCGACTCCCACCTTATAACATTATCAGGATTATCTCTTGAAGCGATCACAAATTTATAAGCAATCCCAGAGGGTGATGGAAATCTTAACCTTCCAGACCAAATTTTATCATTTGCAGGTTCTGGATTGAGGACAAAGGTCCTACCCCAGCTTATATCCCCAAAGTCATTGTGACCTGGCAATTGCGCTCCACGAACTCCAACAACATGTTGTGCTGGGTTAAATTCAGGAATGTTATAAACATAAACTCTAAACCATACATCTATAGAATCGCTCGGTGTATATGGTGGATTCGGTCCAAATCCTTGCTTACGGAAGAAAACAAGTGGCAATGTTGTATCTGCTGCAGGTATAACTAACGAATGATTAGGTCCATCTTCCCAATCCTCGGCATAGAACTTATACTCAACCGTCTTTCCGACCATCGTATCTGGAAAATCAATTGAAAGTTGCCAATAATCACCACCTAAATTCGTCATTCTATTTGTGGCTGCACTTCCCCAAGGACCAAGCAATGGATGCGACCCACGAACTTCAACAAGTGATGAATCCGTCAAAAGCTTCGGCGATGTTGCCGTGTTAACATTAAATGTAACTTGATAAGTCAACTGGAATGAGGCAAGATAGTTGTTTGTAGCAAGAGCAATCATTCTATGGCGTACAGGATCGTATACCGCTCTTCCAGTTCCATTTTTGTTTGAATTATTAGTAATACTGTCGGTTACAGCAATTAACCTTGCCTTCGCTGGACCTTCTGTTACATCATAGACATAGAACTTAAAATATGGAGATGCTACACCTGCACCCATTCCTAAGGTAAAGAAAAGTTTTCTCCCAGAGGTTACAAAACCTAAATCAGCAGTAGCCATTCCAGATGTTCCTCCGATTTCACCCAATAAGTTTCCACTTTGATCCCATACACCAGCAAGGGTTCCAGCACCATTACCCCAAATATTTCCATCTCTGTCAATATCGACTCCAAGTCGTGCACGACCAGTGCCAACG
>JBKBWH010000059.1:0-9442 GCA_046289115.1 Candidatus Kryptonium sp. | reverse complement strand
AATCTGGTCCTAAGCGTCGTGAAATTGGTCACGGTCGTTTGGCGCGTCGTGGTGTTCAAGCTGTTCTTCCTGCGGCTGATCGCTTCCCGTACGTAATTCGTATCGTATCGGATATTACTGAATCAAATGGTTCATCTTCAATGGCGACCGTTTGTTCTGGAACGCTTGCCCTGATGGATGGTGGAATTCCACTTAAAAAGCATGTTGCCGGGATTGCGATGGGTTTGGTTAAGGAAGGTGATGAGGTTGCGATTTTAACGGATATACTTGGCAATGAAGATAAGCTTGGAGATATGGATTTCAAAGTTGCTGGAACTCGGGATGGAATAACCGCATTTCAAATGGATATAAAGATAAGTGGCATAAGTTATGAGATTTTTGAGCGAGCGCTTGAACGGGCACGAGAGGCGAGAATGAAAATTCTTGATATACTTGAGAAGACGATACCAAAACCACGACCAGAGATTTCTCCTTATGCACCCAGGCTTATGACTACGAGGATCCCCGTTGAGATGATTGGTTGGGTTATTGGTCCAGCTGGGAAAAATGTTAAAATGATGAAACAAGAATTTGGCGCTGAGGTTTTCATTGAGAATGATGGTTTGGTTTGGATAAGTGGTCCGAATAAGGAGGCGTGCGAAAAGGCAAAGCAAATGGTTGAACAGCTTGCTGAAGTTCCTGAGGTTGGAAAGGTTTATAAAGGGATTGTGCGTAAAGTTGTTGATTTTGGGGCTTTTGTTGAAATTTTGCCTGGGAAAATTGGATTGCTTCATATTTCTGAAATAGATCACAAAAGAGTTGAAAAGGTTTCGGATGTTTTAAAAGTTGGAGATGAAGTTGAAGTTCAGATATTGACAATTGATGATATGGGGAGATTTACTTTGAGTAGAAAATCTTTGATTCCAAAACCAGACTCACACCAAAAGCAAACTCAGCCTACCTCGACTCATAGACCAAGAAGATAAAAATCTGTGGGTGTTCCAGCCCGCAGATTTTTTTATTTTTATTGTTTTATTTCTGGGGTTAAAGTGTTAATAAAATTGCGGTTGTTTTTTATGATCAAAATTTTTATATTTTTCGGTGCAAAATTTCGAATTCAAAATAATGAAGAAAACGGATGCAAAATTCACTCATCGATTTAAAGGTCATAGCGACGAAAATACGAATGGACATAATAAAAATGTTAAACAAAGCTGGATCAGGTCATCCAGGTGGTTCCCTTTCATGTGTTGAAATCCTTGTCGCTTTATTTTGGGAGAAAATAAAGAGAACACCTGAAAATGCGCTTTCACCAGATAGGGATCGTTTCATATTATCCAAGGGTCATGGTGTTCCGGCTCTTTATGCAGTTTTAGCGCATAGGGGAGTTATACCTTACGAAGAACTTTTTACGCTAAGGAAAATAAATTCACGATTGCAGGGGCATCCATCGCGACTTGATCTACCTTATGTTGAGGCATCAACTGGTTCTTTGGGTCAGGGTTTATCAATTGCTCAAGGGATAGCTCTTGCTGGAAAAATTGATGGTAAAAAATATCGCGTTTATTGTCTGCTCGGGGATGGGGAGATGCAGGAAGGTCAAGTGTGGGAGGCGATAATGTCTGCACCGAAATTTAAACTTGACAACCTTTGTGCGATTGTTGATTACAACAAAGGTCAGATCGATGGTTATGTTAAGGATGTTATGAATATTGAACCGCTTGTGGATAAGTTGAGGGCTTTTAATTGGAATGTGATTGAAATTGATGGACATGATTTTGAGCAGATTTTATCAGCCCTTGATGAGGCTGAGCTCGTAAAGGGGAAGCCAACTTTCATAATTGCGCACACAGTTAAAGGTAAGGGCGTCTCATTTATGGAAGATAATCATGAGTGGCATGGTAAAGCTCCGAATGATGAGGAGGCGAAACTTGCTTTGAAAGAACTTGAAGAAGAACTTAACGAACTTTTATCACAAAAAGCAGAGGTGAAATAATGCCGGCTAAAGCGACGCGCGTTTCATTCGGGGAGGCACTTGAGGAACTTGGAGAAAAAATTCGTGATATAGTTGTCCTTGATGCTGATCTTGCGAAATCAACGATGTCAATAAAGTTTGCGAAAAAATTTCCCGATAGATTTTTTGAAATGGGAATCGCCGAGCAGAACATGATAGGAACGGCTGCTGGGCTTGCATTAGCAGGCAAAATTCCGTTCGCCTGTAGTTTTGCATGTTTTTTGATAGGTAGATATGAAACAATAAGAATATCCGTTGCTTATACGAATGCAAATGTTAAACTTGTCGGCACTCATGCTGGGCTTGGAATCGGCGAAGATGGATACAGTCAAATGGGACTTGAGGATATCGCACTTATGAGGGCGTTGCCTAATTTTTCAGTTGTTCAGCCATGCGATGACATTGAGACAAAACAAGCTGTTGAATATATCGCTTTGCATCAAGGTCCTGTATTTTTGCGGTTAACGAGACAACCACTTGAAGAGGTAAATCCACCTGATTACAAGTTTCAATTTGGGAAGGGGGTAATTTTGAAAGATGGAAAAGATGTGACCATTTTTGCAACTGGCGGGGTTGTGTTTAATGCTCTTCTTGCTGGGGAAAAACTTGAAAAGGATGGAATAAGTGCACGCGTTGTGAATATACACACAATTAAACCAATAGATGAAGAGCTCATAATAAAATGTGCCGTTGAAACAGGAAAGATAGTCACCGTTGAGGATCATAACATTGTTGGTGGGCTTGGTTCAGCTGTGATGGAAGTTTTGGCAGAAAATTATCCAACCAAGGTCAAAAGGATTGGGGTAAAGAAATTTGGTGAATCGGGCAGTCCGAAAGAGCTTTACGAGAAATATGGACTTGATCCCGAGGGGATCGCAAAGGCGGTGAGAGAATTTTTGAAGTAATGAAAATTTTTAAAAATGAGGGACTTTTTGAAAGATCTTAACAAGGTGCAAAGGGAAGCTGTAAAATGTGTAGATGGACCTGTTTTGATACTTGCCGGACCTGGGAGTGGAAAGACGAGAGTTTTAACCTATAAAATTGCATATCTTTTATCACTTGGCGTTAGACCATGGGAGATACTTGCTCTCACCTTTACGAATAAGGCAGCCAATGAAATGAAAGAACGCGCCGTTCAACTTGTCGGGGATATTGCTAAAAATGTTGTGATGGGAACTTTTCATTCTGTTTTCGCAAAGATTTTAAGACAAGAAGCTGAAAGGCTTGGCTATACGAGGAGTTTTACAATCTACGATCAGGATGATAGTTTAAGTTTGATAAAAAGTATAATTAAAGAACTTAACTTCCCTGAGGACACGCTAAATCCATCTCTTGTCCAAGCGAAAATAAGCAATGTAAAAAATGCTTTCGTCAGCCCCGAAATGTTTTCCTCACTTGCTGAGAATTCGTTTGATGTTAAAATTGCACAGATTTACAAGGCTTATCAATTTGCTCTTTTTCAGAGGAATGCGATGGATTTTGACGACCTTCTTGTCAAGTCGGTTGAGCTTTTTGAGAACAATCCAGATGTGCTTGAAAAATATCAAACGAAGTTTAAATATATACTTGTTGATGAATATCAAGATACAAATCGCGTTCAATATATTTTGTTGCGGATGCTTTCGGCAAAGCACAGAAATCTTTGTGTGATCGGGGATGATGCACAAAGCATATATTCATGGCGTGGGGCTGAGATAAGAAATATGCTTGATTTTAAAAATGATTTTCCAGATTGTAAAATTTTTAAACTTGAGCAAAATTATCGTTCGACAAAGAAAATTCTTCGCGCTGCTGATTCGGTTATAAAAAACAACACCGAGCAGATATTTAAAAACTTATGGACGGAAAATAGCGAAGGCGAGCCGATCATTGTGCTTGAATGTAGAAACGATAGAGATGAAGCTGAAAAGGTTGTTCATTTCATCAAGGAGGAAATTCGCAAGAATAAATATAACCTTCGTGATTTTGTAATTCTTTACAGGACAAATGCGCAATCAAGATTATTTGAAGACGAACTTCGTCGCCAAGGATTTCCTTATACAATTGTTGGCAGCGTTGCTTTCTACAAGCGAAAAGAGATTAAAGATTTGCTTGCTTATTTTAGGCTTGTAGTCAATCCGAGAGATGATGAAAGCTTGCTTAGGATAGTTAATTTTCCAAATCGTGGCATAGGTGATGTTACGATAGAGCGCGTTAAAGCATTTGCAAATGTCAAGGGTTTGTCGATGTTTGAAGCTATGTGTAAGTCGCATACGATCCCGGGGTTAACTGAGAAGGCGCGGAAAAACATTTTTAATTTTTGCACTTTGATTCAAAAATATATTGATTTGAGAGATAAAATAAGCGCTGGGGAACTTGCTCGTGCGCTCGTTGATGACCTTGGGCTCATAAGGTTTTATAAACAGGAGGGCACACCGGAGGCGCAACAAAGAATTGAAAATATAGAAGAACTTTTATCGGCTATAACTGAGTTTTCAAATGAAAACCCCGAAGATGGTGGACTTGAAAAATTTCTTGAACAAGTCTCTTTGATAGCTGAAATTGATACATGGGAAAATAAAAGAGATGCAATAACTTTAATGACATTGCACAGTGCAAAGGGGCTTGAGTTTCCAGTCGTATTTATTACGGGACTTGAAGAGGGGCTTTTTCCAATCGCAAGTTCCATTTATAATGTAAAAGAACTTGAAGAGGAAAGACGTCTTTTCTATGTCGGGATGACGCGTGCGATGAAGAAACTTTACCTTTCCTATGCTAAAGAGAGAATGAGGGCTGGAAATGTTTTCGTTCAAAGAAAGTCAAGGTTCCTTGATGAAATCCCACCTGAACTTGTTCATTACCATAGTTCAAGGGAAGACAAAAGAGAAAGGGTTCGTAAAGTTAAAACTTCAAATGCTATATTTCAACCAAAAAATATCAGTGTTGGCTCACTCGTTAAACATGAAGTTTTTGGAGTTGGAGTTGTGATAGATATATCAGGAAGTGGTGACGGTATTCGTGCGATGGTTGATTTTGAAAATTACGGTCGAAAATTACTCCTTCTAAAATACGCAAACTTAAAAGTTATATAAAACCTGCTTCAATAGATGAAATCTGAGAAACAGATCAGGATACCAACACTTGGGGGGACAAGTTCAACAAAATTCATTTGTTCAAATCTTGAAATTAAAGAAGGAATGAATGTTCTCGTTGCAAGTGTAAATTTGCAGGATAGCCTTGTTTACGTTGCAAAAAATTTTAAATGTAATGTTTACGGGGTGCATGAGTTACCGCATATAGTTATTTCTGCAAAGGGTGAAGTTGCAAGGGCAGGGCTTGAAGAAAAGGTAAAGGTAAAAGTTATGAGCCCGATTGCTCTTGATTTTGAAGATAAAACTTTTGATTTGATAATATCGGAGGGAATTTTGTCCCAGTATAAGAAAACTCAAATATTAAAAGAATTTCATAGGGTTCTGAAGGATGGTTCAGTTATTGGTGTAGCTGATTTTTATTGGAAAAAGTTTCCCGTGCCAACCTATGTGCGTGAGGCATGGCATGTGGAAGGTGGAGCAATTGAGACGCTTGAGGAAAAGTTAAAGATTTTTAGGAGTTATGGGTTGGAGCCGGTTTTTGTTCAGGATATAAGCGATGAACTTGTGCGTTATTATTCAAAGTTTAAAAAAATCATTCAAACTTCGCTGAAAGAGAGACGGTTTTCGAAAGATGAGTTTAAGGAAGTTAAGAGATTTAAACATGAGGTGAGTGTTTTTCTCGAACAGGGCGGGGATAAATGGATGGGTTATGTTGCAATTATCGCGGTGAAGAAAAGTCTTTGATTATTTTTTCTTTTTGAGTAAATTGGTTAAAAAATCAGCGAAATTTATGCCTTTGATAGATTTTTACAGGCTTGGAATTGAAGTAAAGTGTAAAGAAGGTGAGACAATCTTCAAAGTGGCGAGGGAAAATTCAATCCCGATCGCCGAATCTTGTAATGGCGATAAAACTTGTGGACGCTGTCGTGTTTTAGTGCTTTGGGGGATGGAGAATTTGTCAAGTCCAGATTTTGAAGAGATGAAACTGGTGGAGAAGAAAAGTTTATCCAGAAGCGAAATGCTTGCATGTGCAGCTAAAGTTTATGGAAATGTTAAAATCACAACATCTTATTGGTGAAATGGCGAGGATAACGCTTGCAGTTGGAAAAGGTTTCTCGGGTGAAATTTACAGGTATGAGGTTGATGATGAAGTTATGATCAGGGATATTGTAAAGAAGTTTATTGATGAAATTTATCAAGGTGAAAGGAATATAGATGATTTTGTGCTTTTCAACTTAACCCGTGGGATTGAATATAGCAACGATGAAACGCTGGCAAGCAAAGGCACAGCTTCAGGGGATGTGGTTTTGTTAATCGATTTGAAAAAGGATTAAAAACAAAACTTAAATCGAAGTGAGATTTAAAAAGCATATCTTCATCTGTACAAATACTCGCCCACCCGAACATCCAAGGGGGTCTTGTGGTCAAAAAGGCTCGGAGGAGTTAAAAGATAGATTTAAAAAGAGGATTGCTGAGCTCGGATTAAATAAGGTCGTTCGAGTTAATTCAGCGGGTTGCCTTGATGCGTGTGAATACGGCATAAGCGTTGTGATCTACCCAGAAGCGATATGGTATGGAAATGTGAACGAAAAAGATATAGAGAAGATTATAGAAGACCATCTGATTAAAGGTAAGGTTGTTGAAGCGCTGCTTATCAAAGATGAAAAGTTCAGCCCCGAGTTAATGAGAAATGCAAAGATTGAAGCATTGAAGGATGAACATTAAAAACAAGTAAAGGTCTGGGAATATGGCAAAAAAATCTCCATTTGCTAAAGAGACATTACAGGATAAGAGAAAAAGAGTTCTCAAGATTATAAGTGTGTTGAAAAAACTTTATCCTGATGCTAAAACTCATTTAAACTTTTCAAACCCGCTTGAGCTTCTTGTTGCGACGATACTTGCAGCACAGTGCACCGATGAAAGGGTTAACAAAGTAACGGAGCATCTTTTTAAAAAATATCAAACCGCCCAGGATTACGCGAACGCTGAACTCAAGGTGCTTGAACAGGAGATAAAACCAACCGGATTTTACAAAAACAAAGCAAAAGCTATTAAGAATTGTTGTCAAATTTTGGTTGAAAAATACAATGGGCAAGTTCCAGATACACTTGAGGAACTCGTCGAACTTCCGGGCGTGGGCAGGAAAACAGCAAACGCAGTCCTTGCAAATGCGTTTGGGAAAGAGGGAATTATCGTTGATACTCATCTTAAAAGGGTAACCGCCAGGCTCGGACTTGTTAAAAGCAATAATCCGGATAAGATAGAGTTTGAGTTGATGGAGATAGTTCCAAAGGGTAAATGGACACTTTTTTCACATCTTATTGGCGAGCATGGTAGATATGTTTGCGAAGCAAGAAAACCAAAATGTTCAATATGTAAGATTAGCAAACTCTGTCCATCTGCAAAAGTGTGAATCAATTTAAAAGTAAAAATTTTTTCGAATGAAGGAAATAACCGTTGCGCACAGCCCTGATTCTGACGATGCCTTTATGTTTTACGCTCTTGTAAATAATAAAATTGACACGGGCGATCTAAAATTTGTTAACATTTTGAGCGATATAGAAACCCTGAATAGGAAAGCTTTTGATGGTGTTTATGATGTTACCGCGATTTCTTTTCATGCGTATGCTTATATATCAGACAAATATATGCTGATGCCGTGCGGTGCAAGTATGGGAATTGGATATGGTCCAATTCTTGTGGCAAAGAAAAAATTTTCTCCATCTGACTTAAAAGATCTTACGGTTGGGGTTCCGGGGACTTTGACGAGCGCTTTTTTGATTTTGAAAATTTTTGAACCAGATGTTAAGTATAAAGTAATTCCGTTTGACAAAATTATTGATGCGGTTTTAAATGATGAGGTTGACGCTGGACTTTTGATTCACGAGGGGCAATTGACTTATTCAAGTTCTGGGCTTGTAAAGCTCATTGATTTTGGGGAGTGGTGGTATGAGCAAACGGGATTGCCACTTCCCTTAGGCGGGAATGCAGTGAAAAAGGAACTTGGAATTCAACTAATTAAAAAGGTTTCGAGATATTTGCATGATAGCATAAAATACGCGCTTGAACACAGGAATGAAGCCTTAAAATATGCCTTACAATTTGCCAGAGGAATGGACGATAATCTTGCTGATAAATTCGTTGGAATGTATGTAAATGAGTTGACCCTTGACTATGGTGAAAATGGAAGGAAAGCGGTGCAACTGTTTCTTGATTTGGGCTTTGAGAGAGGTTTGATACATAAAAAGGTTAAAGTTGAATTCGCGGAATATTAAACAAATTTAATCATATGCGCAATGGTTGAAAAATTGATAAGGTTAAGAGAAAAGAATCCTAAAATAGTTGTCGGTTTAATGTCGGGGACATCAGCTGACGGGGTTGATGTTGCGGTTGTTGAGGTTTTAAACTCTGGTAGGCAAACGAAGGTTAGAACTATCGGGTGGGAAACATTCCCATTTGATGAGGGATTGAAAAAATTAATTTTAAAAAATTCGCAACCTGAGACAAGCAGAGTTGACGAAATTTGCAGATTGAATTTTCTCATTGCTCAAATTTATGCCGACTCAATTTTTAAAACGCTCGATGACCTTAGCGTTAATGTTTCGGATGTTGATTTAATTGGTTCACATGGTCAAACAATTCAGCATTTGCCCGATGAGGTTGAAATGTTTGGATATAAAGTTAAGGCAACACTTCAAATTGGTGATCCTGGGGTTATTGCTAAATTGACGGGTATCCCAACGGTTGGAAATTTCAGAGTTGGTGATATGGCTTTGGGTGGTGAGGGAGCTCCGCTTGTTCCTTATTTTGATTACATTATATTCTCATCGGACGATCTGAGCAGACTGGTTCTTAACATTGGGGGTAGCGCAAACTTTACAATTTTGAAGAAAAGCTGTGATATTGAAGATATAATTGCTTTTGATACGGGTCCAGGAAATATGGTCGTTGACTCACTTGTTAAGATATTTTTTAATTTAGATTATGACGCGGATGGAAGGATTGCACAGAGCGGGAAAGTTTCCCAAGATTTGCTTGGGAAGATGATGGAACATCCTTTTATTACAAAAAAACCACCGAAGTCGACAGGTAGAGAAGAGTTTGGCTCTGCATTTGTAAATCAGATACTAAAATGGGGCAAAGAGTTATCGCTCGCCCCGGAGGACATAATTGCAACGGCAACTGAATTTACAGTTTATGCGATATTTGAAAATTATAAAACATTTGTCAAACCACATGCGCAGATAGATGAGATAATTGTAAGTGGCGGTGGAGCGAAGAATAAGTTTATGATTAAATCACTTGAGAAATATTTTCAAGTTCCCGTTAGATTAAGCGATGAATTTGGGGTTTCTTCTGACGCTAAGGAAGCGATTTG
>JBKBWH010000058.1:0-9793 GCA_046289115.1 Candidatus Kryptonium sp. | reverse complement strand
CGACGATGATAAGAACGAAAATTAAACAAGGTATTGTTTTCATTTTCGCAAGCTTAAATTTCGTTAGGCTTTGGAAAATTTAAAAAATCTTTTTAAAATGAAAAAAAGCAAAGTTGAACCATGAAGATTCAATTTCTTTACTTTTCTGATTGTCCCAATCATAAAAAGGCGAGGGAGAATTTGTTGGAAGCGATAGAAAGGGCAAAGATAAAAGATTATCATATCGAGGAAATTGAGATAAAAACTGAGGAAGAGGCTTTAAAGTATAAGTTTCCGGGGTCTCCAACAATAAGGGTTAATGGTGTTGATGTTGATCCATCTTATGTGGATAGTGGGAATTACGGGATGATGTGTCGGGTTTACAAAATTAATGGACAATTTTACGGTGCGCCAACTGTTGAGATGATCAAGGAAGCCCTTGAAGATGCAAGTTTTTATGAAGGTATAAAAGAGGTTGGCGGATGTTGTTAAAATAATTTGAGATCAAAGCTTGACCGAGAACGGTAAATTTGAAATATATGGGAAAGTTAAGCCCGCTTCCGATTTTTATGATGAACTTTCGGAAGATTATATGGATATGATTGAGTTTTCATCCAAGATTGAAAACGAAAGCGAGATTTTTAAAAGTATCGTTAATGAGTATAAAATTACGAGCTGTCTTGATGCGGGGTGTGGGGTTGGGCTTCATTCAATAATTCTTTCAAAGCTTGGAGTTGAAGTTCTTGGAATAGATATTTCTGCATCTATGATCGAAAAGGCGAGGGAGCTTGCCCAAAGGTTTGGTGCATCAGCCGAGTTTGAGGTCCTTGATTTTTCATTGATAAAGGAAAAGTATAAAGAAAAATTTGAACTTGTTTTTTGCATTGGGAATACGCTCCCCCATTTGATCAATGAAAAAGACTTGTTGATTGCCTTGCGAAATTTTTATAACGCTTTAATACCGAATGGAATTTTGATCGTTCAAATTTTGAACTATGATAAAATTGTGAAAAACGAAGAAAGAATAGTGAATGTTCGTGAGACTCCCGAAAAAATTTTTGTGCGTTTTTATGATTTTGAACCTACGATAGTTGGCTCCCCAAGTTTAAAGGTTTTTGAGATAAGGAAAGATTTTTTGAAGTTCAATGTTTTAATAGTTGATAAAACAAAAAATTATTCATTCAAACTTGTAACGACAAGAATTAGACCGATAAAAAGTGAAGACCTATGTAGGAAGCTTCGCATGGTTGGATTTAAGGAGATCGAAATTTTTGGAGATCTTTTGAAAAGAGAGTTTAAATCTAATGAATCAAAAAATATCGTTGTGTTTGCGCAGAAAACTTAAAAAGGGGATATTTATATGATAATTTTTCCAAAAGAACATGGCTCTTGGGCTATTTTGCTTGTGCCATTTTTAATAGGTGCAAAAATTGGCGGTGGATTTGATACAAAAATAGTTCTTTTTCTCATTTCAGTTCTTTCAATTTTTCTCGCTTATCAGCCTGCGTTGATGCTTGCGAAGTCAAGGTTAAAAATTTCATCTGAAAATGTTAGGGATGCTTTGAAATCTTTTTTTGTTTTTCTACCTTTTGCTGTTTTGCCGTCGCTTATTTTGATTTTTTATTTTGAACTTTATGGTTTGCTTTTATTTGGGATGATAGGCTTGGTTGCTTTTTTCTTCCAACTTTATCTTGCCAAGCTAAATCTTGACAAAACGCAGGGTGGGCAACTTTTTGCAATGGGTATACTTGTGATGACTGCTCCATCGGCTTATTATGTCGCCACAGGAAAGTTTGATCTGATTATGCTTCAGCTTTACTTTTTAAATTTAATATTTTTTGGAAGTGGGATAGTCTATGTTAGAATGAAGATATCTGCGCTTGCAACGAAGAAGGAAAAATTTACACTTAGTGAAAAACTTTTTATCGGCAGGTATAACCTCGTCTATCATATTGCTATTTTGCTTCTAATTAGTGCGTTGTTTGCTTTCAATTCGGTAGGTCTTTTAACCTTTCTTGGATTTTTGCCGGTGATAATTCATTCGATCATGGGGACATTTATGCTTGAAAGGAAGGTGAAATTTAAAAAGCTTGGTTGGATTGAGACGGTTTATTCAATTTTATTCGCTATTATGGTGATCATTGAATTCGGTCGAAATTTGCCTAAATAATTTCTTATAGCATTCGTCGCAAAATGATGCTGTTTTTATATCAACTTCTTCAACAGAGGTTGAGGAATGCATAACACACAGATAATTTTCGCAGTGTAGAAGCCCAAAGTTGTGTCCAAGTTCATGAATCGCTTCCTTTAAAAGTCGCTCCGCCGTCAATTTTTTATTTTCGGGGAAGCCGTAGGTAATTTCGCTTAGCCTAAAGGTCGAGACGATGGAAACTTTCCCTTTAAGCTGTGCTTCTCCAAATACATAAGTTAGCACGGGAATGAACAAGTCAATAGATATTACGCCAAGGACTTTACCGTTAAAGTTTTTGAATTTTTCAAGAAGGATTGAAATTATCTTTGTTGAATTGAACTGTTCTCTTGAACTATCGTAAGCGGGTAGGAGGTTGAGGTGATTTGTATTATCAAGTAAGACATCACACTTAAAAATTTCGCTAAGTTGTGAGGGAAGGGTTAGAACAAGTTCAAGATCGACCGGATAAATTGGAACTATGAGAATTTTACATGATTTTGTTGAGGTCATAAGTTTTTAAGCGACCCTGTTTCTCTTCAGATTGTACTTCTCGATTTTGTTGTAGAGCGTAACTCTGTCTATGCCGAGAATTTTTGCTGATTGTGTTATGTTCCAATTTGTTTTATTTAAAATTTTAAGTATATGGGATTTTTCAACCGCTTCAAGTGTTTCATTTTCAGGTTGTTCTTTTTCAATTAGTTGAATTGGTAGATCTTGGGGTCTTATCGCGGGTGGTTTCGCAAGCACCATAGCTCTTTCAATGGCATTTTTTAGTTCCCTTACATTTCCGGGCCAATCGTATCTTATTAATATATCCATTGCTTCTGGGGAGATCTCAGTTATTGGTTTATGCATCATCGTTGCATATTTTTTCAGATAGTAATTTGCTATTAATGGGATATCGGTTCTTCTTTCTCTAAGCGGTGGGATGAAGATTGTGAAAACATTAAGTCTGTAATATAGGTCTTCTCGAAATCTTCCTTCTTTCACTGCTTGCTCAAGGTCTGAGTTCGTTGCGCAGATGACTCTGAAATCGCTTGTTATTATTTCGTTTCCGCCGATCCTTGTAAATTGCTTTGTTTCAAGGACGCGTAAGAGTTGGATTTGCATTTTCAAGCTTATGGTTCCAACCTCATCAAGGAAGATTGTACCTCCATCTGCAAGTTCAAATTTACCTTTTCTTCTGTAAAGTGCATCTGTGAAAGCGCCTTTTTCGTGGCCGAAAAGTTCTGATTCAAGGAGCGTATCGGGGACGGCGCCGCAATTTACGGAGATGAAGGGGAGATATCTTCTTGGGCTATGCGCGTGGATTAACCTTGCAACAAGTTCTTTTCCTGTTCCGCTTTCACCTCTTATCATGACGGTTGTGTTTGTTGGGGCAACTGTTTTAGCAAGTTCAATTACTTTTTTGATTTGTGGGCTTTCCCCAACAAGTTCTTCCCCCAAGATGAGCTCGGATACATGTTCGCGCAGTTTAATGTTCTCATCTGTTAATTTTTTCTGCTTTAGAGCATTTTTAACAAGGTGTGAAAGGTAATCTGGATCAACCGGTTTTGTGATGTAATCATAAGCTCCTTCTTTCAATGCTTGAACAGCGGAGTCAACAGAAGCAAATGCGGTGATTATGATAATTATAGCGTTTGGGTCAATTTCTTTTATCCTCTTTTGAAGTTCAAGCCCATCCATTCCGGGCATTTTAATATCAATAAAAATTATATCCCATGGTCCTTCGTTCATCAATTTTAATGCTTGTGCTGCATTTTCTGCCACGCCAACTTTATATCCGTCCTGTGTAAACCATTTTGATAAAGAATCCCTGACGATGAATTCATCATCAACTACTAAAATGCTAAATTTGGGCGTCATAGCTAATGTTTAGTTTTTTTGGCAATGTAATTGTGAATGTTGTTCCTTGGTTTACTTTTGATTCAACATTTATCGTTCCGTTATGTCTTTCGACAATTCCGTATGTTACCGCAAGGCCAAGTCCAGTCCCTTTGCCCTCTTTTTTCGTCGTAAAGAAAGGTTCAAATATGTGGGGCAAGATATCTTCTGGTATCCCAACTCCAGTATCTGACACTTTGATTTGAATTTTATCGCTGTCAATTTCGTTAAGTTCAATTCTTAAAGTTCCGCCATCTGGCATTGCTTCAATTGAGTTTATTTCCATTGCGAGGAGCATTTGTTCAATTTGTTGTGCATCGCAAAAGACAAATACGGGATTTTCAGGGATATTGAGTTCAAGTTTTATGTTGTTCATTTGAAGATGATGAGATATGAGAGCGACGCTCCTTTTTATCACCTGGCAAATGTCCTCATCTTTAAATTCTCCCACTTTTTGCTTTGAAAACAGAAGAAGGTTTTTAACTATATTTCCGCATCGAGATGTTTCATCAATTATGATTGAAATTTCGTTTAAAATTTCATTCTTTTCTTCTTCGCTAATCCACCCATTATGAAGTCTTCTCCTTAAAAGTTTGGCATATGTGAGGATTCCTTCAAGTGGGTTGTTAAGTTCATGTGCGACGGTTGCAGCAAGTTTTCCCAATGAAGCCATCTTCTCAATTTGCACCATATATGCATGAGCCCTTTGAAGTTCCGCCGTCTTCTCATTAACCTTCTGCTCAAGAACCTTAGCCCAGTTTGTAAGTTCTTCGTGCGCTTGTTTTAATTTTTCAGTCATTTTGTTGAATGACTCGGCAAGCAAGCCAATTTCATCTTTTGATTTGAGGTCAAGTTTGAAATCAAGGTTCCCATTCATTATCTCAGTTGTCCCATATGTCAATTTTTTTAATGGCGTATTTACAAATTTCCAGATGAAAACTAAAACAAAGAACGATATCACAAAAAACATCACCAATCCGCTCACATACTGGATTTTGCTGAGACGTTCTATGTTCCTATGCATATCCTTAAGCGAGATCATTACATCGAAAACGCCAAGAATTGTTTGCTCTTTTTTATGTGCATGGCAATCGGCGTTGTAACATGACTCTTCGTTTCTTATTGGGTTTATTGCCCCAAGGATTTCATATCTATCATCCTCTGTATGAAATATGCGGGTTAGCTGTGAAGCTTCCGCTGGAATTTCTATCTTACCGTTGCGATGACAAACATTGCAAGCTTCGCCTTCCATTGGTATTACCTTGCCAACCTCATCAGGTATAGTTGAGAAGGTAATCTCACCCCGTTTATTATAAATTCTTATAACTTTAATTCCGGGTTGTTTTCCGAGCATGTTTATTATTTGGTAAATATCTTCCCTTCGATTATGAAGCATGCTGTAATGTGTAGCTCGTTTAATCAGATCACTTGTTTTAATTGCGTTTTCTGTTGAGATGTGTAAAAATTGCTTAGTTTGCCATCGTATAATTAAAGCCGAGAAGACAATTGATACCCCGAGCACGAGTATGAAGATAAGGATAAACAATTTAAATGCTAAACTTTGAAAGATTTTCATCGCAGTTAAAATTACTTGCTTTTCACATCTTTAAAAATTCAAATTCTGTGCCATTTTAAAATTTTGTTTTTAAATCATTTTTTGCTTGTGAGCTTGGGTTTTATCTTCATTTTTGTCTCAAATGATGTTCTAAAAAGGGACAAATTTTTAAGGTAGCCCAAAAATTTTGCTCACAACTGAAAAATATCGCTTGGTTCCAAGCAGTTCTTTCACCGTTTCGATGACTCGCCCTCCATCTTGAAGTGTTGGAACCGACACTGGTTTAATTGATTCGTCCAAATTTAAAAGCAATTCTTTTTTGAGAAGTTCAATTCTGTTATGATATAATTCTAAAAATTCAGATTGGCTCATAAATCCAGTGATGGTTTCAACTGCTTTGATTTTAAAAAGCCATCCTGCAGAATAGGGATCTTGGTTTACAAGATTGGGATGTTTCAGCAATGCTTCATTTATTTCAAAAAGCTCGCCCCGGAAGGGCGAGCGAATTGTTAAAATTCCATCCCTATGCATTATCCACGCACATGGTGTACCTTTGCTGACAAACGATGGAACTTGTAAAAATATGAATTCAGTGATTGGCGTAAAGAGGTAAACAATCGAAGCACTTATACCTATGGTTACAAACTCAAGCTCAGACTTTATCCATGTGTGAGATTTTGTGTATAATCTATCCTTTGGAAAGTTTATCTTTTCAAGGTTTTCCACAAAGCGCGATGTGACCTCAAGAGCAGTGATTTCGTGTATGTCTTTAAGTTTTTTATCAAGCACCTGAGCAAATCAAATTTAATCTTTAAAAACTTCTTTTATTGAGATAACTTCAAAGCCTTCCATGATGGCTTTTCTTTCTTCAACTTCAGGTGGAAAAACAGGTAAATGTTTTGCTATCAACCTAAACGCTGCGAAACCGAGCGCGACTATAAAAAGTGTCACAGATATCTCGGTCCATTTCGGGAAATAACCTGCCTGTGTATAACTTTCAAGCCCCGTGATGCTAACATTTAACCTGTTGAGTATAAAACCGAGCACTGTAATTAACTGAGCAACAAATAAGCCTTTTTTACTTCTTCTTATATTTGAATTTGTCAACAGGGCTATCGGCACAATCACACCAACTACAAATTCAAGCCAAAACATCAGGGACTCGTAACCAAAACTGAAAATATAGGGAAAAAGTTTATACTTAACTATGTCCTCAACCTTCAACACGAAGTAAACCATTAATGCAACTGCGGTAACCTTTGCAAGTTTTGCCAATATGTGAATCTCTAACTCTCTTTTGAAAGCTCTTGAGCTTAAATAGGATTCGATTGTAACCATTGCTGGACCAACAGCAACGGCGGAGAGGAAGAAAAGGTAAGGTAGATTACTTGAATACCAAATTGGGTGAAGTTTTTCAGGAACTATAAGATAAAGTGAGCCAAGTGAAGATTGATGTAGTGTTGAAAGTATGACGCCGGCTACGACAAGAGGAATAGTCAATTTTTTTATGATTTTTTGTGGTTTTTCAAGTCGAAGTTTTTGAAAGAGCATCGGGCTAAATTCAAGGGCGAGAACTGTTGTGTAAAGCATAACGCACCACGCCACTTCAAACATAACTGATTCAGGGTTCCACATTATGATCGGATGCCATATGCTCCATGGTTTCCCAAGATCGTAAAGTAAAGCAACAATTACGAGAAGATAACCTAAGAAAGCCGTTAAAATAGCTGATGGAAGAATTGATTTATATTCTTCAAGGTTAAAAATATAGACAGCTGCAGCTATTACAAATCCACCTGCGGCAAGTCCAACACCACATAAAACATCAAATCCAATCCATAAGCCCCACGGGAAATTATCGCTTAAATTTGTTGCCGCGCCGAGTCCTTTTGCGAAACGAAGTATTGTTGAGTAGATGCCAAGCGCAACTATAATCCAAAAGACAAAACCCCAAAAAGTAAGTTTCGGAACTTTTACCTTCATTTTTCATTCCCCTTTTTGTTGTTTTCTTCCATCTCTTTAAGCTTTTTTTGCAGACGTTGAACTTCTTCTCTTCGCTTCGTTATCCACCAGATTCCAAAAAGCAGTGTTCCACCCCAAAAGATGTAACTTGGAATTTTGGACATAATTTGTTCTGTAAAATGAGAAAGCGGAACTTCTGGCAAGTTGACATTAAAGCCAAGCTTATTCAATGGTCTATCCGCAAGATAAAGAATAGATGCTCCCCCGGCTTCTTTTAAGCCAAAGATGTGGGGATAATATGTTTCAGGGTTCTCGTTAATTCTTCTTTTCGCCTCTTCTATTAATTCTTCTCTTGTTCCAAATGTCCTTGCCTCAGCTGGGCATGCTTCAACGCAAGCTGGAACTTCGCCTTTCTGTATCCTTTCATAACACATATCACATTTGGTGACTTTGGGATTTAATTTATCCCACTGATATTTTGGTATATTGAATGGGCACGCCTGTATACAATATCTACAGCCTATGCATTTTGATGGATCATAAACGACAGGACCAAGTTTTGTTTTTTGAAACGCACCTACTGGGCAAACGGATGCGCACGTTGGTTTTTCGCAGTGCATGCAAAGTCGTGACACGTAAATGCCGTCATAATCTTCAACCGCTGTGTTTTGAATTGCTGAAAGCTTGTGTTCTTCTGTGATGGGATTGCCCCATCTTTCGGCGCATGCTTCTTCACAGGCATAACAGCCTATACATCTGGTTATGTCAATTAAAATTCCATATCTCATTTTTTTGGAGCCAATTTAATTTTTAAAGTTGTCCTATGAATTCTTTTTCAAATTTCTCCCAAGTTTCTTTATCAACATTTTGCAAAACCCCTTTTATCACGAGACCACCATCTGCAAGGGTTGGTTCAAGCGCCGGTGAAAATTTCGGTGCCTCTCTGCTGATAAACTCTCTGAATCTTTTTATTTCATTTTTCAACCATTGAGAAGCCTCATTTCCAATGAGCAAGTTCTTTACCTCGGAAGCAACATCCTCAGGCTCGATCATTACGATCCAACCATTGAGATATGGGTCTTTTAAGATTGTTTCTGGGGACTCAAGTATGCTTGGATTAATGGCAGTTATTTTTCCAGTCACTGGTGAAAGGAATGTAAGTTCTCGATCGCCCTGTTTAATTTTGAATATCGGGTCGCCCTTTCTGATCTTCTCTTTTGCGGGTAAAATTTCAATTGCCTCAACCTTTCCAACTACCTTTGAGATAAAATCATCAACACCAACATAAACTTTTCCAGAAAATAGAAGTTCAAGCCAAGTGTGTGCTTTACTGAAAAAGTATCCACGCGGGAGAGCAAATCTTTCGGTGCTTAACACAACTTGAGGTTGATAAGCTTCGCGTTTTTTCTGTGCTCTTTGAACAAGGTAATCAACCGTGATGCAGATTAAGATTGTTGCTAATACGAAAAGTGCTACCATGGCAGTTTCTCCAGAATTTTATTTTTTGTTCACATTAGATTAAGTGCAATTAAAATGCCAAGGCGAGAGAATGTATTTAAATTGATTGGATTTCAATATAAAGCCGAGTCTATTTAAAAGCGAGGGAACTCATCAGTGTTTAAGTTTTCAACGATATCTTTCGTCGTGGTGTAGAAATTTTTTTGATTATAAAGTTTTTGTATGTTGAAAAATTCAATATTATAATGTTGAAGGTTTAAACACTTTGTTGAAGATAAAGAATGTTGAAGATCAGGACATTTCAAGTTAGTGAATTTCTTAGACATTTGGGCAGTTGTATTTACGATATTCATTGAAAATTAAATGAAAAATTTTTGGCATAATATTTGCACTTTTTACAAAAGTGAAGCAAAAAATTATTCAAAAACAAAAGCACATAATTTAGCCATGAAAGGAAAGTTAACACGTAAACAATTTCTTGAAGTTGCAGCAAAAGGCACAATTGGGGGAGCGGTAGGTTTTTCACTTGTTAACCTCGCCAGCAAAGCGAGGGCACAGATTCAAATTAATTGGCCGTTACCGTATGAAATACTTGACCCCGAGCATGTAAGGAAGCTTGGTCATCAATTTTATTGGGATGGTGGTAAAGGTTGTTGCTATGGTGCATTTAAAGCGATATTATATGCGATGCATCAAAAAGTTGGTGAACCTTTTACGAGTTTATTGCCTTTGTGTGATATGATGATTTATGGACATGGTGGTGT
>JBKBWH010000057.1:0-9882 GCA_046289115.1 Candidatus Kryptonium sp. | reverse complement strand
CTTAAATAGAATATTGAAAAATTTTATAATGTTCATTTGTGTGAATCGAACCTGTGAGGGATTGAAACATAACTAAATCACATTCACATTCACGACACTTTTTAAGTGTGAATCGAACCTGTGAGGGATTGAAACCAACTATTTAAATGGTTAACTTCCCTATTACACACTTTGTGTGAATTGAACCTGTGAGGGATTGAAACGAGTATGGGATGAAGATTGGAAGAGAAAAAATTGGTTTTGAAAAACATGAAGAATTTCACAAAATAGAAAGAGGTTTATTTATGAGGCAACTTATGAGATCATTTTTGCCAACGCTTTTTCTGGCCGTTGCTTTGGATTTTATTTTTGTGATGACTTGCTTTTCTCAGCAAGACACTGCTTCTGAAAGGACTGTTAAGCTGATTCTTAAAGATGGATCGGAGCTGATTGGAACGATTGTCGAGGAGGATTCTCTCTCAATTATTTTTAAGACCCTTGGCAACATTTCAATGACAATCCCTCGAGAACAAGTGAAAGCCCTGGAACATTTTTCACCTGGCAAATATAGAACTGATCCTAATCACACACGCTTACTGCTTGCTCCGACCGCTCGATCCCTTAGATCGGGTCAAGGTTACTTTTCCACCTATGAGATTTTCTTCCCTCTTGTTGCTGTTGGTGTCGCTGATTTTATTACGCTTGCGGGCGGTATGTCGCTTTTCCCGGGAGTTGAGAATCAACTCTTCTATCTCGCTCCAAAAGTAACCCCAATTCAAATAGACAAGTTCAGCCTCGCGGGTGGAGTTCTATACATCAATGCTACTTCAGGAAGTTCTGAGGGGGTGGGAATCTTATATGGTGTGACTTCATACGGTGATCCGAACACTTCACTTACATTTGGACTTGGCTGGGGATTTTTTGGTAGTGAGATTGCTGACAAACCAATCATACTCCTAGGCGGAGAGCTTCAAACATCAAATAATACCAAACTAATTACAGAGAACTGGTTTCCACCTAATTCTGACATATCATTTCTTTCGTTTGGTATACGTGTCTTCGGAGAGAGCTTAGCTGCGGATTTGGGCTTCATTTATCCTGCTGGTTCTGAAATTACTGGATTTCCTTTTTTTCCTTGGCTTGGATTCGCATACAACTTTGGGACAGCAAAATGAGTTATCTTTAGGACGGGCAGTTTCGCCTAACGCATCATAAAAAGTTTGTGCTTCGACAACTTATCCAGGTTGCTTTGGATGTCTTTGATTCTCAGCTGTTAATTCTTTCCTTTTATTTCTGATTTCTAAATAACATAGCATAAAAGGTTTAGCATAGCGGGTGTGAATTATGTCTGTGGGGGATTGAAATATTTTAAATCCGAAAAAGGGAAACTGCGTTTTAGAAAAATTAACATTGCTTTTTAAATTGGTCTATCAATGATGTTCTTGAAAAAGTAATTGCTCGAAACTAATTTTATTTAAAACTAAAGAGGATTTATCAATGTGTGATATTTTAATTGCGACGCCAAAAGTGACAAAGGAAAACATTATGATATTTGCAAAAAACAGCGATAGGGATCCTAATGAGGCTCAGATTATAGAGTTTATACCAAGACAAAAACATGTGGAAAGCAAAGTTAAATTGACTTATGTAGAATTTCCACAGGTTAAGGAAACTTACGCTGTAATTTTATCCCGACCTTGGTGGATGTATGGGGCGGAAATGGGGGTTAATGAATTTGGTTTAACAATTGGAAATACTGCTGTCTTCACTAAGAAAAAAAGGGAAAGGATCGGAATTCTGGGAATGGACATTATAAGGTTAGCCTTGGAAAGGACTAAAAGTTCAAGGGAGGCTTTAGAGTTTATAATTTCGATAATAGAAAATTATGGGCAGGGAGGAAATGGAAGTTATGAGCATAAACTTTATTATCACAACTCATTCATAATTGCTGATCCGAAAGATGCGTGGGTATTAGAAACCGTTGGGAAAAATTGGGTTGCAAAAAAGATAGAAGATATTTATACCATTTCAAACGCTCTAACTATCCAAGATGATTGGGACTTGGCTTCTCAAAGTGTTGAGAAACTCAGAGAAAGGGATAAAAAATTTAATTTTAGCAGATATTTCTCAGATAAGTTCTACACATATTTTTCTCACGGCAGGGACAGAAGGGCTTTTACATATAAGAAGCTATATGAAAAGAAAGGGGAAATATCATTAGATTATATGATGGAGATATTATCTTCTCATCAAATTGAAGATTTTAGTCCAGAAAAGGGCTCAATGAGGGACATATGTATGCACTACGGAGGTTTAACAAGACCTTCTCAAACTGCATCCTCACAAATATCTTTGCTTGGCGAAAATTTTCAAGTTCACTACTTTACGGGGACTTCCCTTCCATGTTTAAGTGTATTTAAGCCGATATATTTTGAAGGCGGTGTTCCTGATCTCGGTGAAAAGCCAACGAATAAATATAACTCCAAAAGTTATTGGTGGCGTTTTGAGGTTTTTCATAGAAAAATTCAAACAAATTACAGAACCTATATCACTGACTTTTTAAAGGATAAAAATGAACTGCAATTGAGAATACTTAAGGAAGAGGTTGATGTTAGAAAGAAATACTTGGAGGGCAAAGTTGATAAATGCGAGTTGTGGGAATTAACCAAATGGGCTTTTGATGAGGAGGAAAAACTTTTAGAAAGATGGAACGATGTTATAGAAGTTGGGAAATTGCCTTTGTTTTACTCTATGAATTGGGATAGAGTAAATAAGAGGGCTGGATTAATTTTCTGAAACTTTATTAGTGTCAACTTATTTATGATAAAACATGCTTGATGAATTCGTTGAGGGGTTGAATTATTCACTTTTATTTTTCCAGCCTTAAAATTTACAAGATGAGATTAACTTGTCCACGATATCCAAATGAAGATGACCGGGTTTTAAGGTGCGGGTGTAAATTTATTTGGAAGATTTATCTTTGTAGCGTAACTTTAAGTACATTTAAAAATGTACCTAAAAAATTTAAAGGCAAGTGATGGGATTAAAGGGCAAAAGCGCAGTTATCTTTATCGAAGACCTCGTTGAGGAGATAGAACTTCTTTATCCGAAATATAGGTTAATTGAAGAAGGGGTTAAGGTTAAAGTTGCTGGTCCAGAGGTTAGAGTTTTCAAGGGAAAGAATGGTTATCCGATTAAAGCAGATATTAGTTTTGATGAGATAGATGTCAATGATTACGATGCTCTTGTGATTCCGGGTGGATATGCGCCGGATAGAATCAGGCGAAGCAAGACAGCGCTTGAATTGACAAGAAAATTTTATGAGTCTGGAAAAGTTGTTGCTTTTATTTGCCACGCTGGATGGGTGCCAATTTCCGCTGGAATTTTGCAAGGGAAAAAAGTTACGGGATTTTTCTCTATAAAAGATGACCTTGTAAATGCTGGGGCAGAATATGTTGATAGTGAAGTTGTGGTTGATGGGAATTTAATAAGTTCAAGAACTCCTGATGATCTGCCTGCATTTTGTAAGGCTATAATCTCCGCTCTTTCTGATTGAAACTTAAATTATTTTAAGTATGTTGCAATTAGTGAAAGTGTAAAAGAAAATGAGGTCTTTTATGTTGGGTGAAGTTCAGACATTAAAAGATGTTTTGATGCATAATTCAAGGGAGGGTGAGCTCTATAAAAAGATTGATGATAAGCGAATTGAATGTTTTGCATGTGGGCATAGATGTAAAATTTCAGAGGGAAGAGATGGGGTTTGTAGGGTGAGATTTAATTCAGGAGGAAAACTCTATGTTCCATGGGGATATGTGACATCGCTTGCGCTCGATCCGATAGAGAAGAAACCTTTCTTTCATGTTTACCCTGGAAGTTATACTTTGAGTTTTGGGATGCTTGGTTGTGATTTTCATTGTGATTATTGTCAAAACTGGGTGACTTCACAAGCATTGCGTGATCCTGTTGCTGGAGCTATGCCTGATTTTATCAGCCCTGAGGAAATAGTCGAGATCGCCCTTAAATACAAAAGCAAGATTATAACGAGCACATACAATGAACCGTTGATCACCTCTGAATGGAGCGTTGGGATTTTAAAGATTGCGAGCCAGTATGGAATACGCGGAGCATATGTGTCAAATGGAAACGCGACACCTGAAGTTCTTGATTATCTAAGGCCTTATGTTGATTTTTATAAAGTTGATTTAAAAACTTTCAATGATTTAAATTATAGAAAACTTGGTGGAAGGTTAAATGTTGTGCTTGATACGATTAAGATGCTTGTTGAAAGAGGTTTCTGGGTTGAAATTGTGACGCTTGTTGTTCCGGGGTTTAATGATTCTGAGGATGAATTGCGAGATATTGCAAGGTTTATAGCGAGCGTTTCGCCAAATATCCCATGGCATGTAACTGCTTTTCACAAGGATTATAAGATGACAGATCCAGATAATACGAGGCCAGAACAGTTGATAAGGGCAGCTGAGATAGGGTATGAAGAGGGATTGAGGTTTGTTTATGCTGGAAATATACCTGGTTATGTTGATAGGTATGAGAACACTTATTGTTTCAATTGTGGAGCTTTGCTTGTTGAAAGGTTTGGGTTCAGGGTATTAAAAAATAAAATCAGGGAAGGGAAGTGTTATAAATGCGGAACTGTTATTCCGGGTTATTGGGATTAATTTTAATTTTTCTCGGTTGTTCTGTTTTGTTTGCTCAGGATGTAAAGATAAGGGGCAAAGTTATAGATTTTGAAACTGGTGAGCCAATTGCAAACGCAAATGTACTTATAGTTGGAACAACGCTTGGTACATCGACCAATTTAAGAGGGGAATTTGAAATAAGTCTTAAGCCGGGGATTTATAATGTTGAGGTGAGGGTTATCGGTTATCAAAGTGAGCGAAAGAGGGTGGAGGTAGTAAGGGGCAAGGAGACATTTGTTGAATTTCGTTTAAAGCAGGGGTATATAGAGGTTGAAGAGGTTGAGGTTGTTGCGGATTACAAAGCTCGTCGTGTTGTTGATGTTAGACCGAGCGTTATTGAAGTTGAGCCCAAGAGTGTTAAGGTAAGTGCTGGGTTTGGTGAAGATGTTTTTAGAATGTTAAGAACTTTGCCTGGGGTTTTTGCCCCATCTGATTTCGGTGTGCGCTTTGTCGTTCGTGGTGGTTCCCCGGATGAAAATTTGATAATTATTGACGGCGTTGAAATTTACAATCCGTATCGTCTCTATGGTTTTGTGAGCATGTTCAATCCAGATCTTGTCAGAGATTTTAATTTTATGGCCGGTGGATTTCCCGCAAAATATGGGGATAGATTATCGGCTGTTCTTGATGTGTCAAGTCGCGATGGGAGTAGGGATAAAGTTTTTTCAAGTATGATTAATGTTAATTTGACCAATGCAAATTTGATTTTTGAGGGGAGGTTTCCATTGAACGGCTCATGGATATTTTCAACGCGAAGAACTTATTATGATCTTGTGCTTGGTCCCATCGCTAAAAAGACCGGGCTTGTCAGCGGGGATGTTACCTTCCCAAATTTTTATGACTTTCATACTAAGTTAAGTTTTCATCCATTTGATAAAAATAAAGTTGATCTTTTTTGGATTTATAGCAGAGATGCGATGGATGTGATAACGGGTGAAAATCTTGATAGGCCGGACAGCATTGCTGTAAATGATTTATCTCACAATAAGACTTTTGCTTTTTCGTGGACTTATTCTCCAAGTAAAAATTTTGTTGCAAAGTTTATGACATCTTTATATAGGAATTCGGGAGAAAGTAAATTTGGTGGAGAGTTTTTAGATCCTTCGTATGATTTTGATAAGGGGGTTGTTCAAGATGATGCAGTGTTTTTCAAGATTGAAACATGGTCGAATTATATAATTCAAAGGTTTGCGACATCGTTTGATTTAAGTTATGAGGTTGGTAAAAATTTATTTGAGTTTGGCGTTGGGTTAAATCGCGTTGTTTCAGAGTTAAAATATGTTTTGAAAATGGATGAAAATTTAAAAATGTTTCTCATATCGCTTGGCTTTTTCTCGGCTCCAGAAATTTTTAAGTATTCCGAATCTTATGATCGCTTTTATTTCTATGTTCAAGACAGAATAAGGTTGAGTGAGAAACTTTCTATACAGCCTGGATTGAGGTTTGAACATTACGGGATCATCAAGAGGAATTATCTTTCACCTCGGTTAAATTTGCTCTATAACATTGATGCGTTGACGAGTTTGAGATTTGCTTACGGGTGGTATTATCAATCACCGGGATACGAGAAGATCTATGATCAAAATATATTTTTTGATTTCACAAAGGCAGAAGGTTTAAATGCTGAAAGAGCCAAGCACTATATTCTGGGGGTTGAGCGTTGGCTTGCCCCTGAGGTTCTTATGAGGGTTGAAGGTTACTACAAAGATTTTGATAACTTAATTGTGAGAAAGCGTGTAAGTGGAACAAGATGGGTGGCGGATAGGATTCCAGATTATCCCCCAACGGACATAAACGGGTGGAGTCAGCCATATTTAGTTTTTGTGAATGATTCTGTTACATCTATACCTGTCAACAAGGGTGATGGGAGGGCTTACGGCTTTGAAGTTTTTATTGAAAAGAGGGAGACGCGACGCAGTAAAATTTATGGATGGCTTTCTTATTCTTTTTCTGTTGCAAAGAGAAAAATTTACGATGTTGAATTGCCATTTATCTTTGATCAAAGGCATACATTTAATATTGTTTTAAATTGGAAAATAAGCAAAAGATTTAATTTGGGTTTGACATGGATGTACGGGTCAAATTATCCCTATACAGAGCCGATTGGTTTGAAGCCGAGAATTCTTGTGACGGATACATCTGTTAAAATAATGACTATAAAGGATAGGGTTTTGCTTGATCTTGATTTTGGAAGCTTAAAAAATTTCTTTAACGCCAGGAAACCGCCGTATCATCGCCTTGATGTGAGGTTTACATATAACACCAAGTTTTGGAACGCTGATTGGAGTTTTTATTTAGATGTTGTGAATGTTTATAACAGGAGAAACATCGTTGCTTATGACTTTAGCATTTCAAAAGGGGAGATAAAGCGTAAACCCATATCGATGCTTCCAATTTTGCCGACCTTTGGAATAAGTGTTAAATTTTAGTGTATGATTTTAAATTAAATTTGATGTGATATGAAGCGAGTTTATCTTGATCATAGTGCAACTACGCCAGTTGATCCCGCGGTTGTTGAGGTTATGATTCCATATTTTACTGAAATTTTTGGCAATCCATCTTCTGTTCATCAGTTTGGCAGGGAAGCTAGGGTTGCCGTAGAAGAAGCAAGGAAAGAAATAGCAGATTTTATAAATGCGGAGCCATCTGAGATAATTTTCACAAGTGGTGGGACTGAGTCGGATAATTTTGCAATTTTTGGGGTAGCGCTTGCGGGCTTTAAGAATGGGAAAAATCATATAATAACTTCCAAAATTGAACATCACGCTGTGCTTGATGCATGTATTTATTTGCAAAAAAATGGTTTTGATGTGACATTTTTAGAAGTTGGGAGCGATGGGGTAGTTGATCCTGATGATGTTAGGAGGTCGATAACTCCAAGGACTTGTCTTATAACGATAATGCATGTGAATAATGAAATCGGGACGATACAGCCGATTTGGGAAATTGGCAAGATAGCGCGAGAACATGAGATACCGTTTCATACAGATGCAGTCCAATCTTTTGGAAAAGTTGAAGTTGATGTTAAGAACTTAAATGTTGATTTACTTTCAGCGTCAGCTCATAAAATTTACGGTCCGAAGGGCGTTGGGTTTCTCTATGTTAGAAAGGGGATACAAATTGAGAAATTTCATCATGGTGGTTCACAGGAGGCTGGGAGAAGGGCGGGGACGGAAGCAGTTCCATTGATAGTTGGCTTTGGGAAGGCGGTTAAGATTTGTAAGGGAAGGATGGGTTATGATTATGAGCATATAAGAAAGTTGAGAGAGCACATGGTGGATGGGATATATAAATCTTTTGCTGGGTTTGATGATGTTTTGATTTTGAACAGCCCGCTTGATAGAGCGATACCGCACATCTTGAATTTTTCAATAAATTCAAGTAAAATTGAAGTAGATGCAGATGCTTTGATTTATGGTTTTGATTTGAGAGGAGTTGCCATTTCAAATGGTTCTGCGTGCACATCTGGAAGTTTGAAGCCATCTCATGTTATACTTGCTCTTGGAAGGGATGAGAAAACTGCTCTTGCTACGGTTAGATTTTCTTTTGGGCGTAGCAACACCGTTGATGATGTGGATTACGCGGTGGAGGTATTCGCAGAGATAGTTCGAAGTTTCGTGGAGAAGATCGCTTTAAAATAAAAAAATTTTTAAATCATGCGAATTTTTAGAAAGAAGAGTTTAATCGTTTTGGTAATTTTGGCATTGATAGTTTACGATTTTTATCCGAGCTTAGTTTATGCGCAAAGGGAGAGAGTAAGGGTTGGGTTTATTGGGTTTAAATTTGAGGGTGTTGGGCTTAAGGCTCAGAGGGATATAACGAACAGTGTTTTGTATTTGCTTGCTGGGAAGTCATCGGTTGAGATAGTTTCGCCTGAAGAAGCAGTGTCAATAGTTGGTCGTGAAAAAATTAACTCTGTTTTATCTTTGCCAACGGAGAACGAGGTCCTCATCCTTTCGCATATGCTTAGGGTTGATTATCTGTTTTTTGGTAATTTTGTGAACCAAGGGAAAGATACAAATGATGTTATACTTTATGGAACTTTTGAGTGCTTCGAAAGACCGAAGGGAAGATTTCATACGGTTGAGATAACATGGAGGTATGAGGATATCAATAATGAGGTTAAGAAGATAGATAAAGAATTTATCAGCAAGGTGTTGCCAAAGAGTGGGAGCGTATTTACAAGCTTATTTTTTATAATAGTTCTGGGTTTGGTTATAATTGGAACTTATACGCTTGTGTGGGGATTAGGTGGAGAATCTCAAGATAGTGGAACGCCGCCGGTGGCTCAGTAAAAAACTTAGTGTGGTGATATTTATGCTTTATAAAATCTTAACACTTTTAATTTGTCTTGCCTTCATCTCGTGTAAGGGGGGATATTTAGCAGATGGCAAGGGTTTTGTCTCGTATGAGGTTTCTTTCAACGCGGATAAAAGTTATATAATAAACGAGGCGACCTTCATTTTGCAGTTGTATGAGTATACGCTTGAGATTGTTGATCCGACAAAGGATTATTATGTTGTACAGACATATTGGAGGATTCGGGATGGTCAAATTCCGTTTGGTTCAGATACGGTTACAGCTTTATTTAGGGACAGAGTGTTAATTCATATTGTTCCGCGTGGTCGAAGCAGTTTTTATTTTAGGACTTACCAAGTTTATAACACTGTATTGCAGTTTGAATTTCAAGTGAAGATGGGAGCTAATAATTGGGTTAAGTTTTCGCCCCCGCGGGATTATTTGATGGAGTATTCCGAAATAGTTAAGGAGTTAAAGATGAGGATGTTAAGGTATGGACCAAGTCCGGGAGGTTAAATAAGTTGGGATATGGCTTAAAAAATCTTGCATTTTTAAGCGGGAATGATTATATTTATGATTGCTCTTTAGGATTGGTTCTTTGTAAAATTGGCTGGCGTAGCTCAGTTGGTAGAGCAGCTGACTTGTAATCAGCAGGTCCGGGGTTCAAATCCCCGCGCCAGCTCAAGTGGGTGGGCGCCGGAGTTGGAGAGCCGGGCTGGGCTGTAAACCCAGTGGCGTGAAGCCTGAGGGGGTTCGAATCCCTCCACACCCACTTTAAAGAGCGGGTGTAGCTCAGATGGTAGAGCGCCAGCCTTCCAAGCTGGTGGTCGCGGGTTCGAGTCCCGTCGCCCGCTCAAAGGCTCGCGTAGCTCAGTTGGTCAGAGCGCGTCCTTGGTAAGGACGAGGT